>NZ_JBCEWQ010000012.1:0-109428 GCF_038448545.1 Streptomyces sp. CLV115 | reverse complement strand
CCCCGGGAGAGGGGCGGTACCGGGGCCCGAGTGCGGTCGGACCCCGGTACCGGGACCGGTCTAGCGGCCGAGCATCGCCTGCGCGGCCTTCTGCGCGGCGTTCAGCGCCTCCTGCGGGCTCTTCTTGCCCAGCAGCGCCGCCTGGATCTCCGGCGCGAGCACGCCCTGGACCTCACGGGCCTTGTCCTGGAGCGGGCCCACGGTCATGCTCGGCAGCGTCGCGCCGACCGCCGTCTGCAGGGCGTCGCCCGGGTACAGGTCGCCGCCGGACTTGCGGGCCGGGAAGTAGCCCGCGCCCTTCTGCAGGCCGGCCGCGTTCTTCGACTCGGCGACGAAGTTCAGCCAGTCACCGGTGTTCTTCTTGTCGGCGCCCTTCAGCATCGACAGCGCGCCGACCGTGCCGTAGCCGACCGGCTTCGCGTCCTTCAGCGGCGGCTGGACGACGATGTTCTCCTTGCCCCAGAACGGCTCGACGTCCGCCGGGGTGTTCTGCCAGGTGCAGGCGACCTTGCCCTTGGCGGTCGGGGTCTGCTCCAGCTTCGGGGTGGTGGTGACCAGGTCCTTGTCGGTGTAGCCGCCGTCGACCAGCTTCTTCAGGTACGTCAGCGCCTTCACACCGGCCGCGTCGTTGAACGTGACGTTCTTGCCGTCCTCGGAGAAGACGTCGCCGCCGGCCTGCCACAGCAGCGGGTAGAAGGTCATGTTCAGGGTCTGCTGGGTGTCACCGCTGTAGCTGGTGGCGTAGTAGCCCTTCGCCTTCAGCTTCGGGGCCAGCGCCTCCAGGTCCGCCCAGCTCGTCGGGTAGGTCTTCTCGCCGATCGCGGCGAACACCCGCTTGTCGCAGATCAGCGGGTTGGCGCTGGTCAGGATCGGGGTGCCGAGCGCCTTGCCGTCGACCGTGACGGACTTCAGCGCGAAGTCGGTGTAGTCCGACTTGGCGTCGGCCGGCATGTAGTCGTCGGCCGGGACGATGCTCTTGGCGTACTTCGGCAGCTGGTCCGGGATCAGGTAGACCGCGTCCGGGCCCTTGCCGGAGGCGATCGCGGTGGCCAGCGCGGTGTCGCGGTTGGCCCACGGGAAGGTCTCCACCTTCACCTTGACGCCCTTGTGGTCCTTCTCGAACGCCTTGACCAGGCCGTCCCAGTACGCCTTGTTCTTGGCCTCGTCGAAGATGACCGGGTAGGTCCACATGGTGACGGTGTTGTCGTCGCTGCCGCTGCCGGAACAGCCGGCCAGCACTCCGGCGGCCAGCGCGGTGGCCACCACGGGGGCGGCGACGGCGCGGACTCTGGAACGGCGGGTGAGGAGACGGGACATGAGGTGGTCCTCCGAGGACGTGAGGGTGGGGCGGGAAGAGGGCGAGCCCGGTCCGGTCCGAACAACAGGCCCTTCAGGGGGAGTCACTGCGCCGGGACCGTCTGGACGGTGCCGGTGTGCCGGGCACGTTCGGCGGCGAACGCCGCGAGATGACTGCCGAGCGAGGTGGCGGGACCGGAGCGGACCGCCCCGGCGTCACCCGTGGCGACGGCGGTGACGAACGCCTCGACGAGCGCGGCGTCCCCGCCGCCGTGCCCGTCGGCCGCGTTCGAACCGGACGTGCCGAGTTCATGGACGGTGGTCTCGCCGGTCCGGAAGTCCTGCACCGTGACCCGCTCGCCGTCCCCGATCAGCCAGCCGTGCGAGCCGAAGATCCGGGTCTGGCGGTGCGTCTGCTCGGTGAACGCCACCATCTGGAAGGTGGCGGTCACTCCGTCCGTCAGTTCCATCGCGAGGGCCTGGTGGTCGACCACGTCGTTGTCGCTCCGGTACGCGCAGACGCCGTACGGGCCCTCGCGCAGCGCCTGCACGAGACCGGCCTCGTCGGTCGCCTCGGTGACATGGGTGACCGGCCAGACCGCGCCCTTCTCGCGCAGCGTCGGCATGTACAGCTTCAGCGCGCTGTACGGGCAGCCGGACTCCACCGCGCAGTCGAGGCAGCGCTCGGCGGATCCGGCCGGCGCGTTCTCCGGCCGGAAGTGCTTCAGCCCGCCGAAGCTGGACACCCGCTCGATCCGGCCGCCCATCACGTATGTGATCCAGTCCAGGTCGTGACAGGACTTGGCGAGCAGCATCGGGGAGGAGTCCTTCTCGCTGCGCCACGGACCGCGCACATAACTGTGCGCGTAGTGCCACCAGCCGACCGGCTCCAGATGGTCGAGGGAGACCAGCTGACCGAGCACCCCGGAGTCCACGACCTCCTTCACCAGGTCGGTGTACGGGGTGTACCGCATCACGTGGCACACCGCGAACAGGACTCCGGACCGCTCCACGCCCTCGACGATCCGCCGGGTCTCCTCCTCGGTCGGGGCGAGGGGCTTCTCGGCGAGGATCGCGTAACCGGCCTCGGCCAGCGCCAGCACCGGCTCCACGTGGAAGCGGTCCTGGGTGGCGACGACGACGGCGTCGGCGATGCGGTTCTCGACCAGCGGCCGCCAGTCGTCGAACTCGACGGGTGCGCCGGCGGCGGCCCGCGCCGCGCGGCGCGGGTCGGCGACGGCGACGAGCTCGGCGCGCTCGGGGTGCGCCTTGATCCACTCGGCGTACGTCAGACCGCGGTTGCCGGCGCCGACGAGCGCGACCCGTACGGGCCGGCCGGTGATCGGGGTATGCGTGGACACGGGAATCCCTGGTGCTCGATGGGCGTGGTGGTCAGATGCGCAGCGTGGCCGCGGTGTGGGCGACGCGGTCGCCCTCGTCCGGCAGCGCGGTGCGCTCGGTGCCGTCCTCGACGCAGCCGGTGTGCAGCAGATGGCTGCCACCGGTGAACGCCGCGGGCCGCAGTTCGATCCGGCCGCCGGTGAAGGTGGAGCCGGTGGCCCGGTAGCGGTTGGGGCCCTCGGTGACCAGCACATGGGCGGTGCCCTTGGGCGCGGTCGAGTCGAGGCCGGTGAGCTGCCAGTCGACGGTCCGTCCGGAGCCGGTACGGGCGAGCAGGGCGCCGTCCTTGTTGGTGCCGCTCAGCCGTGTTCCGTCGACGCGCAGCCGCTGGTCCTTCGCCGAGGTCAGCTTCAGCCCGGTGTCGCGGAGTTCGCCGCCCAGCACGGTGACCTCGGAGTGCGCGAGCGAGACCGGGGCGGTGTCCTTGGAGCCGGTCAGCGTGCACTGGTCCAGGGTGAGCGGGCCGGTGCCGTTGAACACCGCGCCGTCGACGCCCTTCAGGACGCTGCGCTGGATGGTGAGCGGGGCGGTGACGTTGGCCTGGGAGATCTCCGCGCCCGCCGCGAACGCGAAGGAGGAGTCGGCGATCACATTGGGCCGGGCGGAGAGGTCGGAGGCCCGGGAGACGATCAGCGGACCGGTGGCCGTACAGCCGCGCATCTGCACGCCGTCGGCGTTGACCCAGAGCATTCCGGAGCCGGCGAGCGACTTCTTGCCGACGACCAGGACGTCCTCCAGGGTCAGATCGGTGATCTTGACCCGGGCCACGAACCAGGAGCAGGCGTGCCGGCGAACGGTGATCCGCTTGGCCCTGCCGCCCCAGGCCGCGCCGGAGTTGGCGAAGGTCATCAGGCCGGAGTTGCCGGTGTACACGAGGTCGTGCTCGAACTGACCGTGCGTCACGAACGGGCCCTCGTCGTCACCGTCGCCGTGGCAGTTGGTGACGTAGCAGTAGGCGGAGGCCGTGAAGTCGTTGAGGTGACGGGCGTTGGAGGTGTGACAGTCCTCGACGTGCCCGTACAGGCAGTAGATCTGCTGGGTGAGGTAGCCCGCGCCGCCGTAGGTGACGGACTTCGGGTTGGTCAGCGAGCACTGCTCGGTGCGGTAGTACGTGCACCAGCGGCGCATCACCACCGGCCAGAAGGTGCCGATGGCCTCGATGCCGGAGACGTCGCAGCGCACCGCGTACTCGTAGGCGACCGGGTGCGAGCCGGTCATCTCGTCCTCGCCCCAGCCCTCGAAGACCATGTTGCGGACGTGGGCGCGGTCGACGGGCTCGACGCGGGTCCAGGTCAGGGTCCGGCCGGCGGCCAGGTCCCAGCCGATCTGGTAGTTGACCCGGACGTGCGTCGAGTCGACGACGTCGGTGACCTGGACGAGCCGCTGGATCTCCTTCTCGTACTTCCCGGCCAGCGCGTTGATCTCCACGGCCCACCACTGGCCCACGGCGAACTTCGACGAGTCACCGACCTCGAAGAGGTCCGACAGGTCCGGCATCGCCGCGCTCAGGGTGTGCTCGACGGTGGTGTCGGTGACGGTGCCGCGGAAGGAGAGGACGGCGCCGAAGGGGTTGTCGTGGGTGTTCTTCTCGATGCCTTCGGTGCGTATGCGGTGGCCGCCGAAGTCGAGTTCGATGTGGGAGCGGTCGAAGAGGTGGCGTCGGGTGAACAGGAGGTCGGTGTGGGCTTCGATGCGGTGGACGCTGCTGTCGGCGATCATGGCGTCGAGGGCGGCGTCGGCGGGGGATTTGGCGTCGAAGTGGCCGAAGGTGCGGAAGTCGAGGGTGCCGGTGTGGAGCTGGTGCCAGCGGCCGGTCTTCGCGTTCTGCGGGGCGATGACGGTGCCGCCGTTGTGTGCGGCGGTGGACTTCTTGTCCCAGCGGACGGCCATGGTGCCGCCGTCGCCGGGGGTGCGGTAGCCGGCGATCAGGACCTGGGTGCCGTCGTCGAGGGGCTTGGTGTTCAGCGCGCGCAGTGCTGCGACCGTGTCGACACGGAGTACGTCGCCGGTGTGCGACGGCGCGGCCTGGGCGGAACCGGCGGCCACGGCCGAACCGGCCACGACCAGACCTGCCAGCCCCGAAGCCCGGAGAAGATTCCGACGGGACGAAGCGGGGGTGTGTTGCTGCGGAACGCTCATGCGGACTTCGCCTTCCGAGAAGTGCGACAAGTGAGGGAGCGTTCCTGCGGGGGACTGCCATGAGGCGGATGGCTGAAAAGGGTCCGGCCGTCGAGTGTCCACGGCGCGATGGGCAGGCGCCGGAACCGGGTCGGAAGGGGTAAAACGCCGGTGACCTCGAAGTGTCACCGCGGTTGGCAGGGAACCTACGGCGGGTTAAGCCATTTGGTCAAGACCCGAATCCGTCGGAATGCGACGTGTCGCTGTCGGACGTGGTGCCGTCCGGCTCGTCGACCCAGCCGAGCGAGACGCTGATCCGGCGGGCCGCGTCCCGTACCTGGCCGCCCAGTTCCTGGTAGCGCCAGGCCGGCAGGCCGAGCTTGAGGCCGGTGATCGAGACGGCCCCGGCGCACACCGAACGGTCGTCGAAGACCGGCGCGCCGATGCAGATGATGCCCTCGGCGTCCTCCTCGTCGTCCAGGGCGTAGCCGACCCGGGCTATGTCGCGCAGATGCGACAGGAAGGTCGCCGGGTCGGTGATGGTGCGGGAGGTGCGCCGGGGCAGCCCGAACCGCTCGACGACCGCGGCCGCCTCGCCGGGCGGCACGGCGGAGAGCAGCGCCTTGCCCAGCCCCGTGCAGTGCGGCAGTTCGCGCTGCCCCATCCGCAGATCGAGCCGGACGCGCTGGTCGAGCTCGACCTGGTCCACGACGACCGCGTGGCCGTCCTCGGGGACCGCGAGCCTGGACGCCATCCCGGTGGCCCGGGTCAGTTCGCGCAGCACCGGGTGGGCGACGCCGCGCAGCGACACCTGGGAGCGGGCCCGGTCGCCGAGCCGGGCCAGGCTCATGCCGAGCCGGTAGCGGCGGTTCATCCCCTCGCCGTCGTCCGAGACGAGGCCGTAGGCGCGCAGGGTCTGAAGCATGCCGAAGGCGGCGCTCTTGGAGATGGAGCAGGCCTGGCCGACCTCCGTGACGCTCAGGCCGTTCCCCTGTGCGGGGGCGGCGAGCGCTTCGAGGATGTCCGCTGCCCTGGCCACGCTCTTGACCCAGTACTTCGGTTCTTCTGGGGCAGCACTGTTCGTCATAGCAGAACAGCCTAGTCCCTCGGGGAGGTCAGGAACGTGTGTTCTCGGTCAAGAAGGCGCGGAATCGGGCCTTCCTGAGCCCGGAAAGGTCTTGACCGGCCCCGAAGTCGGACGTAATATCCAGGCACTGTTCTGCTCTACAGAACAGCGTTCTGGAAAAGCGAAACGCACCACCCCGAGTACCACCCCAAGCACCACGGATCATCCCTTTCCTGCGGCGACTGCCGGGCGGATGGCGCCAGGGATTCACAGGCCGGGCAGGGCCTGCGAAGACCGACGACTCTCGACGCAAGGAGCAAGCGATATGAGTTCAGGCCCGGTGGACAACGAATCCGGAGCCCAACTCGCCGAGCGCGCCCGCCAGGTCGTACCCGGCGGCGTGAACAGCGGTCAGCGCAGTGTTCCCGGACTGACCGACCTGGTCGTCACGGGGACGGACGGCGCACGGTTCCGTACCGCCGACGGACGCGAGTACACCGACTTCCACTCGGCGTTCGGACCGCCCCTGCTCGGCCACAACGACCCCGACG
The DNA here is from genome assembly GCF_038448545.1 of Streptomyces sp. CLV115. Classification (NCBI taxonomy): domain Bacteria; kingdom Bacillati; phylum Actinomycetota; class Actinomycetes; order Kitasatosporales; family Streptomycetaceae; genus Streptomyces; species Streptomyces sp. CLV115. Next base: position 102,996 of record NZ_JBCEWQ010000012.1, on the reverse strand, counting down.
TGGCCCGCGCCACCGCCGAGGCCGGAGCCACCCTCGGCCACATGGGCGTCGGTGTCACCGAGGGCGAGGTCCTCCTCGCCGAACAGCTCACCGAGCTGATCCCCTCCATCGAGAAGGTGCTGCTCACCAGCACCGGCAGCGAGGCCACGTTCCACGCGCTGCGCGTCTCCCGCGCCGCCACCGGCCGCCGCCTGGTCGTCAAGTTCCAGGGCTGCTACCACGGCTGGCACGACGCGGTCAGCCTCAACGTCATCTCCGCGCCCGAGAAGGTCGGCGGCCACGACCCGATCTCGACCGGCATCCTGCCCGAGGTCCTCGAAGCCACCCTCGTCCTGCCGTTCAACGACAGCGAGGCCGTCCGCCGCACCTTCGCCGAGCACGGCTCCGACATCGCCGCCGTGATCGTCGAGCCCGTCCCGCACAACGTCGGAGCGCTCCTGCCGTACCAGGAGTTCCTCACCACGCTGCGCGAGGAGACCACGAAGGCCGGCAGCATCCTGATCTTCGACGAGGTCATCACCGGCTTCCGCCACGACATCGGCGGCTGGCAGAAGATCTCCGGCGTCACCCCCGACCTCACCACCCTCGGCAAGGCGATCGCCAACGGCGCCCCCGTCGGCGCGATCGGCGGCCGCGCCGACCTGATGGACCTCTTCTCCACCCGCCCCGGCGCCCCCGCCTTCTTCGCCGGCACGTACAACGGCCACCCGTCCGTCGTCGCCGCGGCCCTCGCCACCCTGCGCAAGCTGCGCGAGGAGCCGGTCCACGAGCACGTCTTCCGGCTCGGCGAGCGGGTCCGCACCGAACTGACCGGACTGTACGAGCGCCTCGGCGTCCCCGCCGTCGTCACCGGCTACGGCTCCGTCTTCGTCAGCTACTTCATGCCGGGCGAGGCCCCCCGCACCTACGCGGACCTGCTGAACAACGACGCCTCGCTGTTCGTCGGCTACCGCCGCAAACTCCTGGACCACGGCCTGTTCGAGCTGCCGCTCAACCTCAAGCGCAGCCACATCAGCTACGCCCACACCGACGCCGACGTGGACCGTCTCGTCGAGGGCACCGAGGCCGCGGTCAAGGCCGTGCTCGCCGAGGGCGGCGCCCGCGACCTGGAGAACACCTCCACCATGGGCGGAGCGACCCGCTGATGCTGACTGTCAACCGCACCCGCCCGGCAGGCCCCGCCGGCCGGATCACCCGCGTCGAGACCCTGATGCTCGGCACCTCCTGGCGCGACTTCGGCTATGTCCGGGTCCACACCGACGAGGGCCTGTCCGGCATCGGCGAGATCACCCACCCCTACCGGGTCCGCGAGGTCTGCGCCCTCACCGAGGCACTGGCACAGCGCCACCTCATCGGCGCCGACCCCTTCGACATCGAGGAGCTCTGGCTCCGCGTCTACCAGGGCGACTTCCTGCGCGGCGGCGACATGGGCGGCGTCGTCCTGTCCGGCCTCGACCAGGCCATGTACGACCTGATGGGCAAGGCCCTCGGCGTCCCCGCCTACCGGCTGACCGGCGGCGCCTGCCGCGACGACGTACGCGTGTACGCCAACGGCTGGTACAACGGCGAGCGCGACGCCGAGACCTTCGCCGCCAAGGCGAAGGAGATCGTGGCGAAGGGCTTCACCGCCCTCAAGTTCGACCCGTTCGGCCCCGGCCTGCACGAGTTGGAGCGGGCCGAACTGCGCCGCTCCGTCGATCTCGTGGCCGCCGTCCGCGAGGCCATCGGACCGGACGTCGACCTGTTCATCGAGGGCCACGCCCGGTTCGCCATGCCGACTGCGGCCCGGCTGGTGCGCGAGCTGGAGCCCTTCGACATCGGCTGGTTCGAGGAGCCGATGCCGTGGACCCACATCGAGCGGTACGCGGAACTGCGGCAGCGCGCCGCGTTCCCGATCTCCGGCGGTGAGCACTTCCACAACCGCTACGAGTACAAGCAGCTCTTCGCGACGAACGCCGTCGACATCATCCAGCCCGACCTCTCCATGGCCGGTGGCTTCACCGAGGTCAGGAAGCTCGCCGCGATCGCCGATACCCACGGCATGCTCGTCGCCCCGCACAACTCGAACTCGCCGCTCTGCACCACCGTCTCGGTGCACGCGACGCTCGGAATCCCCAACTTCAAGATCCTGGAAACCTTCGACGGTCTCCTGGAGGACTACGTCTTCGACGCGCTCAAGGGCACCCTCCCGATCGTCGACGGCCGGATCGGCCTGCCGACCGCACCGGGTCTCGGTGTCGAGCTCGTCGACGAGGTCTTCGAGGAACACCCGCCCACCCACCGCTTCTGGAACATGTTCGCGGACGGCTGGGAGAAGCGGAACCGGACATGATCGTCGACGTCCACTCGCACCTCTTCCGGCACAGCCACGACTTCACCGACCCGTTCAGGTCCGACTCCGCCCGCGCCCACGCGGGCGAGGTCGACCTCACGGTGAAGTGGGAGGAGTACGAGGCCACCGCCCCCGAGGGCACCCGCACGATCGTCGTCGGCGGCAAGGCTCGGCGCAGCGGCCTCTGGGTCGACGACGCGGCCGTCGCCTCGTACGCCGGAGCGCACCCCGACCGGCTGATCGGCTATCTCTCCCTGGACCCGACCCAGCCCGGCTGGCAGGACGAACTCCGCCACGGCCACCAGGAACTGGGCCTGCGCGGCATCAAGCTGATGCCGATGTACGCGGGCTTCGACCCGGCCGCCGAGGAGTACGACGAGCTGTACACGTACGCCGAACGGCACGGTCTCCCGCTCCTGGTGCACACCGGCACGACCTTCGTGTCGAGCGCGCCGCTGGAGTGGGCGATGCCCCGCCACCTGGACGCGGTCGCCATCCGCCACCCGGAACTGCGGATGGTCCTCGCCCACCTCGGCCACCCCTTCGAGGGCGAGTGCATCGCGGTCATCCGCAAGCACCCGCACGTGTACGCGGACATCAGCGCCCTGCACTACCGGCCCTTCCAGCTCTGGCACAGTCTCCGGCTGGTCCAGGACTACGGGGTCTTCCACAAGCTGATGTTCGGCAGCGACTACCCGTTCACGACGGTCGACGACTCGGTGAAGGGGCTGCGGGAGATCGCCCGCATCCCCGGCATCCCCGGGCTGCCGCCGCTCGACGTGGACGCGGTGGAGGAGATCATCCACCGGCCGTCGCTGGACCTGCTCGGCCTCAACGGCTGATCCGGCCGTTCCTCCGAACCTGCCGGTACGGTGCCGGGGTCATCCCTGACGCCCGGCACCGACCGGCAGCCGGGCCGCCGCGCCATCACCCATGTGTCCCAGCGCGGCGGCCCGGACCCCTCCGGCGACCAGTACCGGAGCCGACACACCCCTCTCCGTACCGCTCCGCCTGGAGGAACCCCGCCATGACCGCAGCCGTCCCGCCCCGCGGAACCGACCGCTTCGATCTGACCGGCCGCACCGCGGTCGTGACCGGGGCCGCCCGCGGCCTCGGCCGGTCCTTCGCCGTCGGCCTCGCGGAGGCGGGCGCCGACCTGGTCCTCGTCGACCTGCCCGGAGCCCGGGGCATCGCCGAGACCGCGGCGGCGATCGAGGCACTCGGCCGCCGGTGCCGCACCTACGGCCAGGACCTCGCGGACATCGACGCGCTGCCCGGCTTCGTCGACGCCGTACGCGCCGAGACGGGACCGCTGCACATCCTGGTCAACAACGCGGGCACCGCGGCGCTGGAGCGCTTCAACGAAATCACCCCGGCGAGCTGGTCGCACATCATGCGGGTCAACGTCGACGCCGTCTTCTTCCTCAGCCAGCGCATCGCCGAACACATGACGGCGGACTCGGTCGCCGGCCGCATCATCACCATCACCTCGAAGAACGCACTGGTGGCGGAGGCCGGTCTGGCCCACTACAACGCCTCCAAGGCCGCCGCCCAACTGCTCACCGAGACCCTGGCGGTCGAGCTCGCCCCGCACGGCATCACCGCCAACACCCTCGCTCCCGGCATGGTCGAGACCCCCATCGACGGCGAATTCCCCTTCGACCGGGAGGCCTTCGAATCCGCTTACCGCGAGCGCATCCCGCTCGGCAGGTACGCGCAGCCCGACGAATGCGTGGGCGCGCTGCTGCTGCTCGCCTCGGACGCCGGGGCGTATCTCACCGGGGCCCGCATCGTCGTCGACGGGGGAGTGCTGGCCGACCAGATGCCGCGGATGCGTTTCATGCCGCCGTACCGCAACACGATCCGACCGCACGACCCCCGACCGTGACCGGCGGTCGCCGGTCTCCCCGAGCACGCATCGACAACGCGAGGAGCGCCTCCGCCATGTCCGTCAATGCATCGTCCACCGCTCCGTCCTCCGGCCCGGCCCCCGCTTCGTCCTCCGGCCCGGCCCCCGCTTCGTCCCGTCGGAATCTTCTCCGGGCTTCGGGGCTGGCCGGTCTGGTCGTGGCTGGTTCGGCCGTGGCCGCCGGTTCCGCCCAGGCCGCGCCGTCGCACACCGGCGACGTACTCCGTGTCGACACGGTCGCAGCACTGCGCGCGCTGAACACCAAGCCCCTCGACGACGGCACCCAGGTCCTGATCGCCGGCTACCGCACCCCCGGTGACGGCGGCACCATGGCCGTCCGCTGGGACAAGAAGTCCACCGCCGCACACAACGGCGGCACCGTCATCGCCCCGCAGAACGCGAAGACCGGCCGCTGGCACCAGCTCCACACCGGCACCCTCGACTTCCGCACCTTCGGCCACTTCGACGCCAAATCCCCCGCCGACGCCGCCCTCGACGCCATGATCGCCGACAGCAGCGTCCACCGCATCGAAGCCCACACCGACCTCCTGTTCACCCGACGCCACCTCTTCGACCGCTCCCACATCGAACTCGACTTCGGCGGCCACCGCATACGCACCGAAGGCATCGAGAAGAACACCCACGACAACCCCTTCGGCGCCGTCCTCTCCTTCCGCGGCACCGTCACCGACACCACCGTCAGGCACGCGCTCTCCGGCAAGGTCATCGAGCTGACCGACACCTTCCCGGTCCCCGACGCCAAGGCGTTCGCGGTCGGTCAGTGGTGGACCGTGCAGGTGGACCCGGTGGCGGGCGGGGGCCGTGACGAACGCGAACTGCAGAAGCTGGTCGAGATCACCGAGATCGTGGACGCCGGACACATCCGGATCGGCTACCTCAACGGCTGGGAACTCGCCGCCGGCCGCAACCTCACCTGGACCCGCGTCGAACCGGTCCGGGACACCCACATCCGCAACATGGTCTTCGAGGGCGCCGGCCCCGACGAGTACACCGGCTCCCACCCGGTCAGCTTCGAGTACGCGGTGGGCTGCGACGTCTCCGGCATCCACGCCACCGGCACCTTCTGGCCGGTCGTCATGCGCCGCTGGTGCACCCGTTTCCGCACCGAGGACTGCTCGCTGAAGAACCCGCCCACCGTCGAGTACGGCGGCGCGGGCTACCTCACCCAGCAGATCTACTGCCTGTACGGACGGGTCGCGGACTGCACGACCAGCAATGTCCGCCACCTCAACGACCTCACCGCCTCCGCGTACTGCACCGTCGTGAACTGCCACGGCGACGGCGACGACGCGGGCGGCAACCCCTTCACCACGCACGGGCAGTACGAGCACGATCTGCTCTTCGACGGCAACTCCGGCCTGATGGACATCGCCAACTCCGGTGCCCAGTGGGGCATTTCGGCGAAGCGGATCACGGTGCGCAGACATGTCTGCTCCTGGTTCACCGCCAACACCAAGATCACCGACCTGACCCTCGAAGACATCACGGTGATCGCCCGCCCCACCTTCGACCAGGCCGGCACCCTCACGGTGAACGCCGACGGCGCCCAGGTGCGCGGCTGCACCGCGAAGACCTTCGCGGTCGCCCAGCGCTCCGCGCGCTCCACCCGGCCCACCACCATCAGCGACTGCTCCTTCGAGCCGCCCGCCGGAGCCGTCCTCGTCCAGACCCCGGTCACCGCGCCCGTGCACTTCGTACGCTGCACGTTCAAGGGCGTCGACGGCGCGATCCTGCGCGGGGCGGGCCCCGTCCACTTCACCGACTGCACCGTCACCGGCGCCGAGAACGCCGCGCCGCTCTCGGTCGGTTCGGCGGATCTGCGGATCGACGGCGGCAGCTACGACAACACCGGCATCGAACTCAGCGCCGTGCGCGACCAGCGGATCACCGTCACCGGCGGCACCCGCCTCACCGGCAGCAACAAGGCCCGGGCGCTGCTCGGCCGGGCCGCCGGCGAGGGGCGGACCACCTGGGACATCAACGGTCTCAGCAGCTCCGCCTCCGGCCCGGACACCGCCCATGTCCGCATCGCCGACGGAACGAACCACTACGCGGCGACCGGCAGCCGCTTCACCGGCGGCACCCTCCACCTCGCTCCGGACGCCCTGGCCTCGGTGCTGCACACCACCTGCGTGGAGGACGGTACGAAGCGCAGCGCGATGCCGGCCGACGGCGACAAGGTACGCACGGACGGGAACCTGACCCTGTGACCGCCACGATCCGCACCGCCACCCCGGCTGACGACCCGGCACTGGCCGCCCTGTGGCGGCGCTGCTTCCAAGCGCCGCAGATCGCCGACCTGCACGCCCTCGATCCGGACCGCCACCGTCACACCTTCGTCGCGCAGAGCGCGGAGGGAGAAGGGATCGACGCGGTCGTCGTCTACGTGCCCAGGCTGATCCGGGACGCGGACGGCACCCCGCAGCGGGTCGGCGGCATCGGCAGCGTCGCCACCCGCCCCGAGGCCCGCGGCCGGGGACTGGTGCGCCGGCTGCTGGAGGCGGCGGAGCACACCATGACGGCCGAAGGGTGCGCCTGGTCGCTGCTGTTCACCGGGACACCGGGCGTCTACCGGGGCTCGGGATGGCAGGAGTTCGCCAGCACGTACACCGAGGGAACCCTCGCGCCCTCGCCCGCCGCCGGGGAGTTCCGGATCCGCCCGGCCACCGTGCGGGACACCGCCGAGGTGGCCGCCCTGCACCGGGCGTACAACGCGGACCGGCCGCTCAGCTCGGTGCGGGCGGCCGGGGACTGGGCGGTGCGGGTGCCCGCCTGGTACGGGCCGGTCGAGCGGTCGCTGGTGGCCCAGGACCCGGCGTCGGGGGCGCTCGCCGGCTGGCTGGTGGCCCAGCACGAAGGGGAGTACCTGGAGGTGCGGGAGTTCGCGGGCGCCCCCGGGAGCCTGGGCGGGCTGTTCGCCGCCGCCGGAGAACGGGGGAGGGCGGCCGGTCTGAGCCGGGCCCGGGTCCGCCTCCCCGACGGTCCCGGGGTCCGGGCCGCGCTGCCGGTGCTGCTGTCGGACACCTGGCGGGTGACCGAACGCGTGGGCATGGCACGCCCGCTGCACGCCACCGAGGAATCGGTGCGTGCCACGGTCACGGCACCCGGCGCGGTCCACTGGTACGGCGACTGCTTCTAGGCCGGGTCCGTGACGTCCCGTCGTACGCCCGGAGGGCGTCGCGAGCCGGGCAGGGCTTCGCGGGCAGGGCCCGGGGACTTTCGTTCGGATCGGGCCGGATCGTGCCGGGGCGCGCGATCCCGGCACGATCCGAACGAAAGACCCCGGGTGGGGCGTACGGGGCCCCTCCCGGAGCGGACTCGCCGTCAGCGGCAGGGCGTGAGCAGAAAGCGCCCCACCAGCCCCGCCCCCGCGTCCAGCCGGCGACGGAACTCCTCGGCGAGCAGCGGAACCTCACGCAGCCGCCAGAGCACCAGCGCCGTCGACCAGGCCGCCTCGCGGGCCCGTTCCAGGCTCCACGAGCCGAACAGATGGGTGAGCGGGTCCGCCAGATCCAGCAGTTCGGGGCCCGGCAGCAGATCCTCCCGGATCCGCTCCTCCAGCATCACCAGAAGATCGCCCACCCGGTCGAACTCCTCCTCCAGATCGGGCGGGGCGCAGCCCAGCGTGCGGCAGGTGTCCACCACGGCGAGCGGCAGCTCGTGGCCGATGTGCGCGTTGATGCCGGACAGGGCGAACTGCGGCGGCCGTACGCCCGGATGGTGGCGGTACCGGAAGAGCGGACGCCAGCAGTCGGGCGTCCGCTCTCCCGCCGCCGCGGCGTCGGCCACCGCCAGGTAGCGCTCGGCGAACCGCACGTCCAGCGCGGCGGCGGCCCGCCGGTCCGGGAACGCGCCACCGGCGAGCTGCCGCCCGACGGTCTCGGTGACCGTCAGATAGACGCGGTGGAACACAGCCACCCCGTCCTGCGCCCCGCCCACCGGCGGCCGGGCGGGGCACAGCGCCCGCATCCGGCCGATCACCCGGTCGATGTCGGGGGCAGCGGTGAGGACCGGGCCGTCCCCCGCCGGGAGCTCCTGTGTCTGCTGGTACTGCGCCATGCGGGCAGCGTCCCAGCCGGGCACCCGCCACGGCAGCGCCGGGCCGGGGGTTCATCTCAATGGGCGAACGGTCCCGGCTCCGGCGTGCCGGGGGTGCGGCCGGGCGGACCGGCTCACTGATCGCGCTGCGCGCGGTGCGCGGCGACGCGTACCCGGGTGCCGCAGCGGGGCGAGCAGTAGCGCTGCGGCGACCGGCGGCCGGTGTCGATGAAGTAGTTGCGGCATCCGGGTGCCGCGCACCGGCCCCAGGCGCAGTACCCGCGCTCGCCGAACCAGAGCGCGAGGGCGAGGGCGGCCGTGGACAGGAGCCAGCGGGCGGGCTCCGTGCCCTCGGGCGCCCGGGAGTGGAGCGACCAGGGGCGGCCGGGCAGACGGACCAGACGGGGACGGGCCGGGTAGCGGTCGAGCAGATCGTTGATCGCGTCGGCCGCACGGTCCTCGTCGCTCAGCTCCAGGATCCCGGCGAGCGACGCCGCGGCGTCGCGCAGCTCCCCGGCGGCGGTCTCGGTGAGGGCGAGGGGCGGGCCGCCGTGGCGTTCCAGCACGGCCTGCAGATCGGCCGCGCTCGCCGGGACCTCGTCCTGGACCGTGTTGATCAGGTCGGTCAGGAAGTACAGGCCGCGGGGATTGTCGTCACCGGGTCCATTGCCGCTCATCGCGTCTCCTCTGCTCTGCGCCGTGCTGCCCGGCCCCATGGTAACGTCAATTTCGGAAGTTAGTCGTTACTTGGCCGGTCGGCCGTGTACACGGGGAGAATCATGTCTGTTCCGTCGAAGGTGTCCGTACTGCTCGTCGGGGGCGGACCGGTCGGCCTGACCATGTCGGCCCTGCTGTCCGGCCACGGCGTCGACCACCTGCTGGTCGAGGCCCGCCCGAAGACGTCGAGCCACCCGAAGGCACGCGGAGTGTCGGCACGGTCCATGGAGATCTTCCGGCGGATGGGCCTGGAGGAGCGCATCCGGGAGGCCGGCCTCCCGGCGTCCCAGGTCTTCTTCTACCGGGGCCGCGACCTCGTCGATCCGGATTTCGTCCGGACCGGACTGGCGCACGGCCCCCTGGAGGACGAGCAGGAGCACACCCCGTCACCGGGCCTGATCTGCTCCCAGGACGTGCTGGAGCCCATCCTCCGGCGGCGCGCCCAGGACCTGGCCGGCCCGCGGGTCCGGTTCGGCATGCGGCTGCTGTCCCTGGCCGACGACGGCCACGGAGTGACGGCCACGGTCGAGGACACCGCCACCGGGGACCGGCACTCCGTGCGCGCGGACTGGGCCGTCGGCTGCGACGGCGCCGCCGGCACCGTACGCACCGGGGCGGGAATCGCGATGGAGGGCCCCACCGGTCTGGGCCGGTACCTCAGCGTCCGCTTCGAGGCGCCGCTGGGCGAGGTCGTGGCCGACCGCGCCAGCGCCTCGTACTTCCTCACGGTGCCGGGAGGCGGTGGCTTCATGGCCGTCGACAACGACCGGCACTGGATCTACCAGCACCCGCTGGACCCGGCGGCGGAACAGCGGCCGGACATCCCCGACCACGGTGACCTGGCCCGGCTCATCCGCACCGCGGCGGGCATCCCCGACCTGGACGTGACCGTGCGGTCCACGATGACGTGGCGGATGGACGCCCGGCTCGCCGCCGCCTACCGCAGCTCGCGCGTGCTGCTGGCGGGCGACGCGGCCCACGCGATCCCGCCGTCCGGCGGGCACGGAATGAACACCGGCATCGGGGACGCCGACAATCTCGCCTGGAAGCTCGCTGCCGTCGTCGCCGGACATGCCGGAGACGCCCTGCTCGACACCTACGAGGCCGAACGCCGGCCGGTCGCCCGCCAGGTCCTCGACATCTCCACCGACAACGCCCGCAACCGCACGGGCTACCGCATCGACGACGAGCTCCTGCTGACCGCCGAGTACCGCTCCACCGCCGTCGTCACCGGCACCGGAACGGACGGCCGTGGCACCGCACTGGATCCCACGGGCCTCCACCCGGACTGCGCCCCCGGCCGGCGGGCACCGCACGTCCGGCTGGTCGGCGGGCCGCCCGGAGTCACCTCGACGCTCGACCTCGTCGGCCCCGGCTTCACCCTTCTCACCAGGACGGACAGCCCGGCCTGGCGTCAGGAGGCCGATGCCGTCCGCGCGGCGACCGGCATCCCGGTCGTGGCCCGCGCACTCGACACCGGGGCGCAGCGGGAAGCGGTGCCCGGACAGTGGGCCGGGTTCCGCGGCACGGCGGAAGCGGACGGCGCCGTCCTCGTACGTCCCGACGGGCATGTCGCCCTGGTCGCGCCCGGCTCCTCGCGCCCGGCGCTCGCCAAGACCCTGCGCCGCATCCTGTCCGCCGGGTGAGCGCCGCCCCGGCGGAAGGCCCTACGGCTTCTCGCCGGGATTGCGGGCGGCTTCCTCGTCGTACGCCGACGTGCCCGAGTCCAGCAGGGGCTCCTGGGTCTTGAGGTGTGCCGGCGCGAAGGCGCGCAGCACGTGATAGCCGGTGATCACCACGATGGTGCCGAGCGCGATCCCGCTCAGCTCGAAGTTGTCGGTGATCTTCAGGCTGACCCCGCCGACGCCGATGATGATGCCCGCGGCGGCCGGCACCAGGTTCAGCGGGTTGCGCAGATCGACCTTGGCGTTCAGCCAGATCTGGGCGCCGAGCAGGCCGATCATGCCGTAGAGGATGACGGTGATGCCGCCGAGCACCCCGCCGGGGATGGCGGCGACGACCGCGCCGAACTTGGGGCAGAGGCCGAAGAGCAGGGCGAAGCAGGCGGCGGCCCAGTACGCGGCGGTGGAGTAGACCCGGGTCGCGGCCATCACGCCGATGTTCTCCGAGTACGTGGTGTTCGGCGGACCGCCCACCGCGGTCGACAGCATCGACGCGGCGCCGTCGGCGGCGATCGCGGTGCCCAGCTTGTCGTCCAGCGAGGCGCCGGTCATCTCACCGACGGCCTTCACATGCCCGGCGTTCTCCGCGATCAGCGCGATGACCACCGGCAAGGCGACCAGGATCGCCGACAACTCGAAGCTCGGCGCGTGGAAGGACGGCAGCCCGATCCAGTCGGCCTTGGCGACCCCCGACAGGTCGAGCCGCCAGTGGTCCACGGCCTCCGCGCCGCCGGCCGGGGAGTGGATCTTGCCGAAGACCCGGTCGAGGACCCAGGACAGCGCGTACCCGAAGACCAGGCCGAGGAAGATCGCGATGCGCGAGAGGAAACCGCGCAGGCACACTACGGCCAGTCCGGTGAACAGCATCACCAGCAGGGCCGTCCACTGGTCCTGCGGCCAGTACGTCGACGCGGTGACCGGAGCCAGGTTGAAACCGATCAGCATGACGACCGCGCCGGTGACCACCGGCGGCATCGCCGCGTGGATGATCCGGGCACCGAACCGCTGCACCGCGAGACCGGCGAGGAAGAGCACCGCGCCGACGACGAAGACCGCACCGGTGACCACGGCACTGCTGCCGCCGCTCGCCCGGATCGTCGCCGCGACCCCGACGAAGGAGAGCGAACAGCCGAGGTAGCTGGGCACCTGGCCGCGGGTGGCCAGCAGGAAGACGGCCGTCGCGACACCCGACATCATGATCGCCAGGTTCGGGTCCAGACCCATGAGCACCGGGGCGACGAACGACGCCCCGAACATGGCGACCACGTGCTGGGCGCCCAGCCCGAACGTACGGGGCCAGGAGAGCCGTTCGTCCGGCCTGACCACGGCTCCCGGGGCGGGGGTCCTCCCGTCGCCGTGCAAGGTCCAGCGCACGCCGAGGCCCATGGTCGCTCCCTGAGTGTTGGGTGCGGAGCCGAGCGCCTCGCCGGGCACGTCGCTGCCGCAGAAATGATCAGCGCCATGGTAATGCCGGACCATGAGGTGTTCGCGGCCGGGCCGGGCCCTCCCGGACACGGACGGCGCAGGTGGGGCGGGGGGAGCGGGCCCGCCCGCCACCGCGACCGGTCAGGGGCGCGGCTCGGTGGCCGCCGGACCCCGGGCGCCGGCGTCCGGGGCACCCGCGTCGGAGGCCGGCACCGCCCGGCGGTCGCCCGCCCGCAGCACCCCCGCCCCCAGCACCAGACCGAACGCCAGCACCGTCACCAGGCCGAACGACACGACCAGCGAGGTCGCCTCGGCCAGCGAGCCGATCGCGGACGGGGCGATCAGCCCGGAGGTGTACGTGATGGTGGCGACGCCCGCGATCGCCTGGCTCGGGTTCGGACCGCTGCGCCCGGCCGCCGCGAAAGCGAGCGGTACGACCACGGCCACGCCGAGGCCGAGGAACCCGAAACCGCACATCGCCAGGGCCGCGTTCGGCGCCGCGACCACGAGCAGCCCGCCGAGCGTCGCGAGGACCCCGCCGAACCGAACGGTCGGGACCGCGCCGAAGCGGTCGACGACCTTGTCACCGGCGATCCGGGCGACTGCCATGGTCAGCGCGAACGCCGTCGTGGACGCCGCGGCGAGCCCCGCGGAGGTGTCCATGGTGTCCCGCAGATACACCGCCGACCAGTCCAGACTGGCGCCCTCCGCGAACACCGCGCAGAAGCCCACCGCACCGATGATCAGCGCCGACTTCGGCGGGAGCGTGAAGCGCGGCGGCGGCTCCTCGTCCGGTTCGCCGCGCAGATCCAGTACGTCCCGGCAGGCGATCAGGCCGAGCGCGGTGAGCACCAGGGCGGCCAGCGTGTGGTGCAGCCGGGCGTCGGCGCCCAGATGCGCGGCCACCGTGCCCGCCGCCGAACCGATCAGGGCGCCCACACTCCACATCCCGTGCAGCCCGGACATGATCGACTTGTCCAGGCGGTTCTCCACCTCGACGCCGAGGGCGTTCATCGCCACGTCCGACATGCCGGCCGAGGCCCCGTACACGAGGAGCGCGGCGCACAGTGTCAGCAGGTTGGGCGCCAGCGCGGGCAGGACCAGTGCCAGCGTCCACAGGGCGAGCAGTCCGCGCAGCGCGGTCCTGGCGCCGAAACGATGGCTGATCGCGCCGGCCAGCGGCATCGCGAGCGAGGCGCCGATCGCCGGGAAGGCGAGAGCCAGGCCGAGCTGGCCGGCGCTGACCCCGGCGTGGTCCTGGATCCAGGGCACCCGGGTGGCGAAGCTGCCGGTCACCGCGCCGTGCACGGTGAAGACCGCGGCGACGGCGAACCTGGCCCGCCTCACCTGCGCCGTGCCGAAGCCCGCGTCTGTGGAATCCGCTGTCATACCGCCGTGCCCTCCCCTGGGAGTTTCTCTCGGAATTCGCTGTCTCCGGTGTCCCGGTGCCCGTCTCCACGGTGCGCGCAGTAAACTATCAGGAACCCTGCCTGATAAATAGTGGGTCCGGGCGTCCAGTACGCCGGCGATCAGTACGACAGCGATCTGGAAGGATCCCGGCATGCCCGCATCACCGAGCACCGCACGGGCCATCAACGACCGGCTCGCCCTGCGACTGCTCCAGCAGGACGGCCCGCTGACGGCCACGCAGCTGAAGACCCTGACCGGCCTCTCCCGGCCCACCGTCGCGGACCTCGTGGAACGGCTCCAGGGAGCCGGTCTGATCAGAGTCGTCGGCGAGGCCGGTGCCGAGCGCCGCGGCCCCAATGCCCGGCTGTACGGGATCGCCGCCGACCGGGCCCATCTCGCCGCGCTCGACGTACGCACCCACAGCGTCGCCGTGGTCGTCGCCGATCTCGTCGGCACCACGCTCGCCGAGGCCACCCTGCCCATCGGCAGCGGCACCGACACCGAGGCCGCCGCCGAACGGGCCGCCGCGCTCCTGGAGCGCACCGCGCGCGAGGCCGGCGCCGGCCCGCTGCACAGCGTCGGCATCGGCGCACCCGGACTGATCGACCCGGTCACCGGCGAGCTGCGCGACACCAGCGGGCTGCCCGCCTGGCACCGGCGGCTGGTGCGGGTGCTCCAGCAACGGCTTCCCGCGACCGTGCTGGTCGAGAACGAGACCAACCTCGCGGCGGTCGCCGAACACCGGGGCGGATCGGCCGCCGACCGCGACACCTTCGTGCTCTTCTGGCTCGGCCACGGTGTCGGCGCCGCCGTCATGCTGGACGGGAAGCTGCGCCGGGGAGCCTCCGGCGGAGCGGGCGAGATCGGCTTCCTGCCGGTGCCCGGCACGGCCGGTGCGCCGTCCGCGCTCAACTGCGACGGCGGCTTCCACTCCCTGGTCGGCTCCGCCCCGGTCTGTGAACTGGCCGCCGCCCACGGCATCGCCGTGCCCCCGGGCGCGGCCGAGGGCGACAAGGAACCGGGAGCCGCGTCGGCGGTGCGGGCCGCGCTGGCCGGGGAGGGGGACCACGAGGCGTTCCTGGACACCCTCGCCGAGCGCCTCGCGCTGGGCGCCGCCGCCGTCGCCTCGGTCCTCGACCCGGGCTGTGTGCTGCTGGCGGGCGAGGTCGGCCACGCGGGCGGGGCCGCGCTCGCGGCACGGGTCGAGGAACGGCTGGCCCGGATGTCACCGCTGCGCACCGAGGTCAGGGCCGGCCGGCTGGGCGGCGCGGCGGTGCTCCGCGGCGCGCTGCTCGCCGCCCGGGACGCGGCCCAGGACGAGCTGTTCACACCGGCGGGTTAGGGCCGCTCGTCCGGATCGTGCCGGGCCCGCTGATCCGGCCCGGTCCGGACGGAGGACCCAGGTCCCCGGACAGCGGGGAGCCCGGCGGTGACCGGGGGCGGACCGGTCACCGCCGGGCGGCTGCGGGAGGGGCGTCAGCAGGCCCCGAGGTCCTGCCAGGCCCCCCAGTCACCGGTGGAACCGGGCTCCTCGCCCTTCGTCCACCACTTGGCCTTCCACTGGTGCGTGCCGTGGGAGACGGCCGTACCGGCGCCGTACTCGGAGCCCGCGCTCCAGACGGGCGCGGTGCAGCCGCCACCACCGGGCTCCGGCCCGGTCGACGGGTCCGGCGAGGGCGTCGACGTTCCGGTGCCGGGTTCGACCGGGGTGGTGCCGCGTGCCAGGTCGGCGGCGAGGGCGTACGACTTCCCGCCGAAGGTCACCGTCCAGTTCGACGGCGTCGAGGTGGGCAGGTAGTAGACGAAGTCGAGCTCGACCGAGGCGCCGGGGGCCAGGCTCTGCCAGGCCGGCAGCTTCAGCGAGACCCGGTTGTAGTCGCCCTTGAGCCCGCCGATGTTGTCGGCCGCGGTGTGGTCGCTGCGCACGATCGTCGTGCCGAAGCCCGACTGGTCCTTGGCGTTGGCCGGCGCGGACGTCGAGTAGTCGAACCGGAACTCCGTGGAGCCCGGCAGGGTCGCCTTCGTGTTGTTGGTGATCTTCAGCTTGGGGCTGATCGGGTAGTTGGAGTCGCCGAGCGGGAACCGGTCGAAGGACACATCGATGTCGATGGCCTCGGTGGGCAGATCGATGGTGGACCGCTTCGCGCCGTACGGGGTGGCCGACTTGAACCTGTCGTACATCGCCGAGGTCAGCGTGGAGCCCGGCTCGTACTGGCCCTTGGCGGCGTTCCAGCCGTAGTCGCCCGCGAGTTCCCAGATCATGGTGCCGCCGATGCCCTTGTCGACGACGTAGTCCGCCTTGGCGGCGACCGACTGCTCGTCCTCGGTGGACAGGAAGACCTTCTTCTCGGCGTTCCACAGCCAGGGCGCGACCAGCGTCGAGTCGTACTTGCGGGCGTAGGTGCCGGTCAGCTTCGTGTCGGCGGGGAAGCCGTAGTCGGTGACGTAGTCGCCGACGACCCCCTTCTCCAGGTTCTTCGCGTGCCACATGGGGTTGGAACCGGCGGGCGACTCCTTGCCCGCGGTGTCCAGGTCGTGCCAGAGGTTGTCGATGCCGACGGCGCCGTCACCGCACTTGGCCAGTCCGGCGCCGGCCGGGCAGTCGGTGGTGGCGGCCCTGCCCCACAGCCCGTCCGTGCCGCCCTGCACGTTCTTGAAACCGCGGGTGTAGTACGGCAGGCCGATGTTGATCCGGCCGGACGGCATCGAACCGCGGAAGTAGTGGTACGCCCAGTCGGTGTTGAGGTAGCCGGTGCCGCCGTACTGGGAGGTCGAGTAGACGCCCGCCTGGGCGAGTTCGGCGTCCTTGCCGTCGTCGAAGAGAGCGGCGTTGGGGCCGACGTACTCGTTCCAGGCACCGTGCAGGTCGTACGACATGATGTTGACGTAGTCCAGGTACTTCTGGACCTGGAAGGTCTCCATCCCGCGCAGCAGATAGCCGGACGAGGGCGCGGCCACGCTC
Source organism: Streptomyces sp. CLV115 (assembly GCF_038448545.1). Taxonomy (NCBI): domain Bacteria; kingdom Bacillati; phylum Actinomycetota; class Actinomycetes; order Kitasatosporales; family Streptomycetaceae; genus Streptomyces; species Streptomyces sp. CLV115. Next base: position 86,500 of record NZ_JBCEWQ010000012.1, on the reverse strand, counting down.
AGCAGGTAGTGCGTGCCGTCGGCGGCGGACGCCCGGTCGAGCTTCTCGCGCAGCGTCTTCATCAGCGCGGCGTAGCCCTTGACCAGGCCGGCCCGGCGCGCGTTGGAGAGCGTCCGGTCCAGCGGGTTGCCGGAGTCCTTCATGGTCGTGGGGTACTCGTAGTCGATGTCGACGCCGTTGAAGCCGTACTTCTTGACGAACGCGACGGCGGAGTCGGCGAAGGTGTCGATACCGGCCTGGTTGACCGAGCCGTCGGCGTTGGTCGCCATCGAGTAGAAGCCGCCGGAGTCCACCCGCTTGCCGCTGTCGTCGAAGTAGCCGCCGGTCTCGGCCCAGCCGCCCACCGACACCATGGTCTTCACGTTCGGGTGCTTCTTCTTGAACTTGCCCATCAGGTTGAAATGGCCCTTGTAGGGGAGGCCCGGGTCCATCTCGGCGCCCGCGACACCCGGCCAGGTCATGCCGGTCGAGGCGTTGTCCGGCCCGTCGGCGCCGACCGAGAGCTTGTTGCCGCCGTCGACATGGGCGAACGCGTAATTCAAATGGGTGACTTTGTCCCAGGGGATGTCGGGGACGAGGTAGGCGGGTCTGCCGTCCTTGCCGGTCCGCCAGTTCGTGAAGTATCCGATGACCCGCCGCTGGTGGTCGGCGCCCATCTTCTCGCGGCCCTCGGTGTCGTAGACGGAGCAGTAGGGGACGGCGACGCCGGGCGTCTCGTAGAGCCCGTCGGGGCGACAGGACTCCTGGTCGGCGGCGGCCGACGGGGTGGCGGCGAGCGAGCCCATCAGCAGACCGGCGACGGCTGCGCCGGCCGCGAGCAGGGTGGCTCTCGCACGAGTGGGGGACAGCACGTTCGGTTCCTCCCGGGGAGGTTCGGCAGAACACAACTGGCAAGGGGGTGGGGCGTGTCGGTGCCCCGGGTGTGCGCACACCGCGGGACCGCTCCTCGGAGGTGACGCAGAGATTAAAAGGACTAGACCAGTGCGTCAATAGGTCTGGACCTTTAAGGGTCAACTTCTTCCGCCGGGCCGTCCGCCGGAGGTTCCCTGTGAGCCAGTCCACAGACACTCACCCGCATGGCCCACCGCCGGGCGTGGCACACTGATCGTGTACCAGCAGCAGCGCACTCCGGGGTCGGTGCAATTCCGAACCGGCGGTTATAGTCCGCGACCCGTCCGCATCCAGCGGCCGGTTGACCAGGTGAGATTCCTGGACCGACGGTTAAAGTCCGGATGGGAGGCAGTGCGCGGCGGGCCGTTTCGCGGGTACGCCGCCGTCGGCGGATGGTTTTCGGGCGACCGATCCATCCGTGTTTTCCGGCTTTTCCGGCGTTCCCCCGTGGTGTTCCCGCTTCATCTGTCGTCATCGACAGGCCCCGGAGTCCGTGCCCGAAGAGGCAGGAGGACCCGGTGGACACCGCAGCCGACATCACCGCCATGCGCCGTGCGATCACGCTCGCCGCCCGCGGTCTCGGCTCCACCAGCCCCAACCCCGTCGTCGGCTGCGTCATCCTCGACGCCGCGGGCCGGCAGGCCGGAGAAGGCTTCCACCAGCGGGCCGGCGGACCGCACGCCGAGATCCACGCCCTGCGCGAGGCGGGCGACCGGGCCCGCGGCGGCACCGCCTACGTCACCCTCGAACCCTGCAACCACACCGGCCGCACCGGCCCCTGTGCCCAGGCGCTCACCGAGGCCGGGGTCGCCCGCGTCGCCTACGCCGTCGGCGACCCGGACCCGCAGGCCACCGGCGGTGGCGACACCCTGCGCGCGGCCGGGATCAAGGCCGAGCAGGGGCTCCTCGCGGACGAGGCCGAGGCGGGCAACGCGGCCTGGCTCACCTCGGTGCGGCTGGGCCGTCCGTACGTCCTGTGGAAGTACGCGGCGACCCTCGACGGCCGGATCGCGGCCGCCGACGCCACCAGCCGCTGGATCACCTCCGCCGAGTCCCGCGCCGACGTCCACCGGCTGCGCGCCGAGGCCGACGCCGTGGTGGTCGGCTCCGGCACCGCCCGCACCGACGACCCGCAGCTCGGCGTACGCGGCATCGAGGGTGCCGTGCAGCCGCTGCGGGTGGTCGTCGACACCGGCGCCACCGCCGTACGCCCCGGCGCCCGGGTCCTGGACGACACCGCGCCCACCCTGATCGCCGTCGCCGAGGACGCCGACGCCGGACACCTGCCCGAAGCCGCCGTCCTGCGGCTGCCGCGTGCCGCCCACGGCCCCGGCCTGGACATCCCCGCCCTGCTCCGTGCCCTGCACGGGCGCGGTATCCGCTCCGTACTCCTCGAAGGCGGCCCGACCCTGGCCGGGGCCTTCGTCGCCGCGGGAACGGTCGACAAGGTCGTCGGCTATCTCGCCCCCGTACTCCTCGGCGCAGGCCCCGCGGCCCTCGCCGACGCCGGAATCTCCACCATCGCCGGGGCGTTGCGCCTCGATGTGACCGAGACCGTCCGCATCGGCCCCGATCTGCGCATCACCGCCGTCCCCGGCCCCGCCCGGAAGGGAAACTGAGTGTTCACCGGAATTGTCGAAGAACTGGGTGAAGTCACCGCCGTCGAGAAGCTCGCCGACGCCTCCCGCTTCCGCCTGCGCGGCCCAGTGGTCACCGAAGGCGCCAAGCACGGCGACTCCATCGCCGTCAACGGCGTCTGCCTCACCGTCGTCGACCTCGGCGACGGCGAATTCACCGCCGACGTCATGGCCGAGACCCTCGACCGGTCCAGCCTCGGCGCCCTGGACACCGGCTCCCGGGTCAACCTGGAACGCCCCATGGCGGTCGGCGGCCGGCTCGGCGGACACATCGTCCAGGGCCATGTCGACGGCACCGGGCGCATCGTCGAGCGCAGGATCTCCGAGAACTGGGAGATCGTGAAGGTCTCTCTCCCCGCGCACCTGAGCCGCTACGTGGTCGAGAAGGGATCGATCACCGTCGACGGCGTCAGCCTCACCGTGGTGGAGGCCGGAACCGACTACTTCACCATCAGCCTCATCCCCACCACCCTCGCCCTGACCACGCTCGGCATCAAGGAGCCCGGCGACCCGGTCAACCTGGAGGTGGACGTCATCGCGAAGTACGTCGAGCGACTGCTCGGCAACACCGCGCAGGAACCCGGGGAGCCGGTCCGGTGAGCGCCCTGCACTGGCTGAACTCGGAGGCGTTCACCGTCTTCGGGCAGCACATCATCTGGTCCGACATGATCGGCAACACCGTCGGTCTGATCGCCCTGACCCTGGGCTGGCTCCGCTCGATCTGGACCTGGCCCGCCCAGCTGCTGTCCGGCGTCGTGCTGGTCGCCGCCAACGCCTCCGTGCACCAGGCGGGCAGCGTCGGCAAGCAGGTCGTCGTGATCGCCGTGGCCGTCTGGGGCTGGCAGCAGTGGACCCGGGGCAGGCAGCAGGCCCAGGACGGCTCCATCGCCGTACGGTTCGCCACCTGGCGCGAGCGCGGCTACCTGCTCGGCGGCGCCGCCCTCGGCACCCTCGCCGTCGGCGGCCTGTTCACCGCGTTCCCCTCGCTCTCCTGGAGCCCCTGGGCGGACGCGTACATATTCGCCGGCACGCTCGTGGCGATGCTCGCCCAGGCCCGCGGCATGGTCGAGTTCTGGTTCGCCTGGCTGCTGGTCGACCTGGTCGGCGTACCGCTGAACTTCCACAGCGGGCTGGCCTTCTCCGGTCTCATCTACGTCGTGTACGGCGCCCTGGTCCTGTGGGGCATGCGCGACTGGTGGCTGCGTTCGCGGACACCCGCTCTGGAAGGAGCCACGGCATGACTGCCCAGCCCACCTGGTTGCACCGGGAACCCCCGAGCGCCGCGGAGGACCTCCGCCTCGACCCCGTCGAGCAGGCGATCCGCGACATCGCCGCCGGACGGCCCGTCGTGGTCGTCGACGACGAGGACCGGGAGAACGAGGGCGACCTCGTCGTCGCAGCCGAGAAGGCCACACCCGAGATCGTCGCGTTCATGATGAGCGAGTGCCGCGGCCTGATCTGCGCACCCATGGAGAACGACGAGCTGGAACGGCTCGCACTCCCGCAGATGGTCGACCACAACACCGAGTCGATGCGCACCGCGTTCACCGTCACCGTCGACGCGTCCGCCGCCCACGGCGTCACCACCGGCATCTCCGCCGCCGACCGGGCCACCACGCTCCGGCTGCTCGCCGGCGGCGAGGCCGGCCCCGGCGACTTCGTGCGCCCCGGCCACATCTTCCCGCTCCGCGCCCGCTCCGGCGGCGTACTGGTCCGCAACGGCCACACCGAGGCCGCCGTCGACCTCGCCCGGCTCGCCGGACTGCGGCCCGCCGGGGCCATCGTGGAGATCGCCGGCGAGGACGGCGTGATGCTGCGGCTGCCCCAGCTCGTCCCGTTCGCCCGCAAGCACGGCCTCACGATCATCTCCATCGAGGACCTGATCGCCTACCGCCGCAGCTCCGAGCCGACCGTCCGCCGCGAGGCCGAGGTACGGCTGCCGACGGCCTTCGGCGCGTTCACCGCGTACGGCTACCGCTCCACCACCGACGGCGTCGAACACGTCGCCCTCGTCCACGGCGACCTCGGGGACGGCGACGACGTCCTGGTCCGGGTTCACTCCGAGTGCCTGACCGGAGACATCTTCCAGTCCCAGCGCTGCGACTGCGGGCCCCAGCTGCACGCGTCCATGCGGCGGATCACCGAGGAGGGCCGCGGTGTCGTCGTCTATCTGCGCGGCCACGAGGGCCGGGGCATCGGCCTGCTGTCCAAGCTGCGCGCCTACGAACTCCAGGAGCGCGGCATCGACACCCTCGACGCGAACCTGGAGCTCGGCCTGCCCGCCGACGCCCGGGACTACGCGGCCGGCGCCCAGATCCTCAAGGACCTCGGCGTGCACAGCCTGAGGCTGATGACCAACAACCCCGACAAGACGGCCGCGATCCTGCGGCACGGGCTCGCCGTCACCGGCCGCGAGCCGATGCCCGTCCAGGCCGGCGAGCACAATCTGCGTTACCTGCGCACCAAGCGCGACCGCATGGGGCACGACCTGCCCTGGCTCGACGCCGCCAAGGCGTCGACCTGCGGCAACCAGTGACGAATCACGGAAACGAGCGGCAGGAGAGACATGAGCGGCAAGGGCGCACCCGAACTGTCCGTACGCAACTGCGGTGACCTGCGCGTGGCGGTCGTCGCCGCGCAGTGGCACGAGAAGATCATGGACGGCCTCGTCGACGGCGCCCTGCGCGCCCTGCACGAGCTCGGCATCGACGAGCCGACCCTGCTCCGGGTGCCCGGCAGCTTCGAACTCCCGGTCGTCGCCAAGGTCCTCGCGGGCCGCGGCTACGACGCGGTCGTCGCCCTCGGCGTGATCATCCGCGGCGGCACCCCGCACTTCGAGTACGTGTCCCACGGCGTCACCAACGGCCTCACCCAGGTCGCCGTCGACACCGGAGTCCCGGTCGGCTTCGGCGTACTCACGTGCGACACCGAGGAGCAGGCGCTCGACCGGGCCGGTCTCGAAGGGTCCAACGAGGACAAGGGGCACGAAGCGGTCACCGCGGCCGTCGCCACCGCCGCCACGCTGCGCACGGTCAGCGAGCCCTGGCGCTGATCACAGGGCACCGACCCCGTACTCTAAGACCATCATGGCGAACAAAACCTTCGAAGAGCTCTTCGCCGAGCTGCAGCTCAAGGCCGCCAACGGCGACCCCTCCACCTCCCGTACCGCCGAGCTCGTGGACAAGGGCGTCCATGCCATCGGCAAGAAGGTCGTCGAGGAGGCCGCCGAAGTCTGGATGGCCGCCGAGCACGAGAGCAAGGACGCCGCCGCCGAGGAGATCTCCCAGCTGCTGTACCACGTCCAGGTGATGATGGTCGCCCGCGGGATCTCGCTCGACGACGTCTACGCCCACCTCTGAGCACCACCCCCGCACCACGTACATCCGCACGTCCGCAGAAGACTCCCTCCTCGCAAAGGAAACCTGACCTCATGCTGCGCATCGCCGTCCCCAACAAGGGTTCACTCTCCGGGCCTGCGATGGCGATGCTCCATGAGGCCGGCTACCAGCAGCGCAAGGAGTCCAAAGAGCTCGTCCTCGTCGACCCCGAGAACGAGGTCGAGTTCTTCTACCTGCGGCCGCGCGACATCGCGATCTACGTCAGCTCCGGCCGGCTCGACATCGGCATCACCGGCCGCGACCTGCTGCTGGACTCCGGCGCGGACTCCGAGGAGATCCTCCAGCTCGGCTTCGCCCGCTCCACCTTCCGCTACGCCACCAAGCCCGGCACCGCCGAGGGCCCGCAGGACTTCGACGGCATGACGATCGCCACCTCCTACGAGGGCATCGTCGCCAAGCACCTCGCCGACGTCGGCGTCAACGCCTCCGTCGTCCACCTCGACGGCGCCGTCGAGACCGCCATCGAGCTCGGTGTCGCCCAGGTCATCGCCGACGTCGTGGAGACCGGCACCAGCCTGCGCAACGCCGGACTCGAAGTCATCGGCGAGCCGATCATGAAGTCCGAGGCCGTCGTCATCCGCCGCACCGGCGCACCCGACGACGACCCCAAGGTGCGGCAGTTCCTCCGCCGCCTCCAGGGCGTCCTGGTCGCCCGCTCCTACGTGATGATGGACTACGACTGCCGCGTCGAGCACCTGGAGCGCGCGGTCGCCCTCACCCCGGGCCTGGAGTCGCCGACCATCTCGCCGCTGCACCACGAGGGCTGGGTCGCCGTCCGTTCCATGGTCGCCGCCCGGGAGGCCCAGCGGATCATGGACGATCTGTACGACCTCGGCGCCCGCGCCATCCTCACCACCGCCATCCACGCCTGCCGCCTCTGACGGCCGGCCGCCCGGAAGACAGAAGAACACCATGTCCGCCCCCGCACCCCGGCCCGAACTCCCCACGCTCCCGGTCACGTTCCGGCCGACCCGAACCCGGGTGGTCCTGCTGAGCGTGGGGGCGGTGATGTTCCTCGTCATCACCGCCGTCGCGCTGACCCTGGAGCAGCTGAGCCCGGGGGAGCGGGCCAGCTTCGTCTTCACGGCGCTTTTGTTCTTCGGTGTGCTGGCGCTGCTCAGCCGCCCCAAGGTCGTCGCGAACGAGGACGGGGTGACCGTGGTCAATCTCACCCGGACGCGCCGGCTGTCCTGGGCGGAGATCCTCCGGGTCAACCTGCGCGTCGGCGACCCCTGGGTCTTCCTCGACCTCAGCGACGGGACCAGCATGCCCGCCCTCGGCATCCAGCCGGGAATCGCCAAGCAGCAGGCCATCCGCGACGCCCGGACGCTGCGCGCCCTCGCCGAGAACCACGGCACCGGAACGGACATCGGCTGAGCCCCCTGCCCCGCGAGGCCGCTTCTTGATTACTCTGGAGGACGGCGGTGCCCCTGCGCACCCCGCCCCGCACCCAGAGGTCCATGAGACCGGCGGGGCTTTCCTGCGACCCAAGGAGTGACTCCTTCCAGCAATGGACGGATCGTCCGGTAGTACCTGCGCCGCCCCTTCCCCGGAGGCGGCGGCATGACCACCCCCCTGCTGCTTCTGAGCGCGGCATTCCTTCTCATCCTCGCCAACGGATTCTTCGTGGCAGCCGAATTCGGGCTCGTCACGGTGGAGCGGCCGGACGCCGAGCGCGCCGCCGCCGAGGGCGACCGGCGGGCCCGTACCGTCGTCGAAGCCCTGCGCGAACTCTCCTTCCAGCTCTCCGGCACCCAGCTGGGCATCACCATCACCTCACTGGTCGTCGGCATGCTCGCCGAACCGGCGCTCGCCCAGCTGCTGGACGGCCCGCTCACCGCGACCGGGCTGCCCGACGGCGCCGTCCCCGGCATCAGCGTGGTGATCGGGATGATGGTGGCCTCCGCCGTCCAGATGGTGATCGGCGAACTCGTACCGAAGAACTGGGCGGTCTCCCGGCCGCTCCAGGTCGCCCGGTTCGTCGCCGGCCCCCAGCACCGTTTCTCCGCCGCCTTCCGGCCGGTGATCAGCCTGCTGAACACCGTGGCCAACCGGCTGGTGCGGCTGCTGGGCGTCGAACCCACCGACGAACTGGCCTCCGCCCGTACCCCCGGGGAGCTGGTCTCCCTGGCCCGGCACTCGGCCGAGGCCGGCACCCTCGAACAGGACACCGCGGACCTCTTCGTACGGACCCTGTCGCTCGCCGGACTCACCGCCCAGCACGTCATGACCCCACGGGTGAAGGTCAGCGCCCTGCAGTCCTCGGCGACCGCACAGGACGTCCTCAACCTCACCCGTGCCACCGGGCTCTCCCGCTTCCCCGTCTACCGGGAACGGATCGACGAGGTCGTCGGCATGATCCACCTCAAGGACGCACTCGCCGTGCCCGCCCAGGACCGGCTGCGCACCCCCGCCGGACGGATCGCCGTACCGCCGCTCCTGGTCCCCGAGACCCTGCCCGTCGAACAGCTGCTCCAGCGGCTGCGCAACGAGCAGCCGATCGCCGTGGTGGTCGACGAGTACGGCGGCACCGCCGGAGTCGTCACCCTGGAGGACATCATCGAGGAGCTCGTCGGCGAGGTCAGGGACGAGCACGACGCCGAGGGCGCCGACCGGCCCGAGCTCGCCCCCGCCGCCCCGGAGGACGGCCGCCCGGCCTGGGACGCCGAGGGCAGCTGCCGGGTCCTCACCCTGCGCCGGATAGGACTCGACGTCCCCGACGGACCGTACGAGACCGTGGCCGGACTCGTCGCCGATCTGCTGGGACGGATCCCCGCCCCCGGCGACCGGGCGGAGCTGCCCGGCTGGCGGATCTCCGTCCGCCAGGTCGGCCACTACCGGGCCGAGAAGGTCCGCTTCGTCCGCACGGCCGAGGCCCCGGTGGCCCAGGACCTCCTGGAGGCCGTGCGATGAGCCTGGTCCAACTGCTCTTCGCCGCACTCCTCGTGCTGGCGAACGGCTTCTTCGTCGGCGCCGAGTTCGCCCTCGTCTCCGTACGGCGCAGCCAGGTCGAGCCCCTCGCGGCGGCCGGTTCGGGCCGGGCCCGGCAGGTGCTGTACGGGCTGGAGAACCTGCCGCGGATGATGGCCGCCGCCCAGTTCGGCATCACCGTCTGCTCACTGACCCTCGGCGCCGTCGCCGAACCGACCGTCGCCCATCTGCTGGAGCCGGTCTTCCAGGCGGTCCATCTGCCCGAGGGCCTGATCCATCCGCTCGGCTACGTCCTGGCGCTCGTCTTCGTGGTCTTCCTCCACCTCGTCATCGGCGAGATGGTCCCGAAGAACCTCGCGATGGCGGCGCCGGAGAAGACCGCGCTCTGGCTCAGCCCCGGCCTCGTCGGCTTCGCCCGCGTCTGCCGCCCGGTCACCGTCGCGCTGGGCGCCTGCGCCCGGCTGGTGCTCAGGATCTTCGGCGTCGAACCGAAGGACGAGGTCGAGGCCGTCTTCACCAGCGAGCAGCTCAACCGGCTCGTCGAGGACTCCGGCCAGGCCGGACTGCTGGAGCCGGAGGCGCAGGAGCGGCTGGAGGACGCGCTGGAGCTGGGCAGCAGGCCCGTCACCGATGTGCTGCTCGGCCGGGCGTCCCTGGTGACCGTGGACCCGTCCGTCACCCCGCACCGGATCGAGGAGCTGACCGTACGCACCGGCTACTCGCGCTTCCCCGTGTGCGCGGAGGGCGGCGGTCCGTTCATGGGCTACCTGCACGTCAAGGACGTGCTGGACCTGGAGGACGGCGAGCGGGCCGTCCCCCAGCACGTATGGCGCCCGATGGCGACCGTACGGGCCGAGCTGCCCCTGGACGACGCCCTGACCGTGATGCGCAGGGCGGCCACGCACCTGGCACAGGTCGCGGACGCGTCCGGCCGGATCCTCGGCCTGGTCGCCATGGAGGACGTCCTGGAGATGCTCGTCGGCGAGGTGCGCGACCCGGCCCACCGGATCGCGGTGCCGCGCCGGGCGGCGGAACCCGCGGGCACCACGACCGGATACGGCGAACTCACCGCAGCGGTCCGCTGACCGCACCGTCCCGGTCCGCCGGAGGGGCCGTCGCCCGGCCCCTCCGGCCACCGGGGCTCACAGCGCCGGCGGCTCCTGCGGCCCCCGGTCCACCGGCCCCCGGCCGGACAGCACCTCGCCGTACGCCTGCATCAGGTCCGGCAGCCGCAGCGTGGCCAGATCGTCCCGGCTCGGCACGGCCGCGTAGCCGGAGAGCCGGAGATCGCGGTAGGCGCAGCTCTTCTCGTACAGGGTGCGCAGGAACCGGCCGTTGCCCAGCTCGTCGATCCAGCCCTGCTCGACCACATGGCCGCTGATGGACCGCAGCTCGTCCAGGGACTCCTCGTCCCACGCGTCGTCGTTCTCCGCCGCCAGCACCTCACCGATCGAGGTGAGCTCAAGCGGCCGGTAGCTCGGGAAGTCCACCCGGGTGGTGAAGCGCGAGGAGAGCCCCGGATTGGTGGCCAGCAGCCGGTCCATGCCCTCCGGATAGCCCGCGAGGATGACGACGAGATGGTCCCGGTTGTCCTCCGCGCGCTTGAGGAGGACCTGCAGCGCCTCGTCGCCGTACGCGTCGCCCTTGCTGTAGCCGCTGTTGGCGAGGCTGTACGCCTCGTCGACGAAGAGCACCCCACCGAGCGCCGAGTCGATCAGCTCATTGGCCTTGACCGCGGTCTGGCCGAGGAACTCGCCCACCAGATCGGCCCGTTGGGCCTCGACCAGATGGTCGCCGCCGAGCAGCCCCAGCGCGTAGAAGACCCGGCCCAGAATGCGGGCCACCGTGGTCTTGCCGGTGCCGGACGGGCCCGAGAAGACGAAATGGCGCTTCGGCGGCTGCACGGGAAGCCCCTGGCCGGCCCGCAGCCGCGCCATGTTCAGCTGCGCGGACAACGCCTTGACCTGGCGCTTCACCGGCTCCAGCCCCACCATCCGCTCCAGCTCGGCCAGCGCCTGGGCGAGCAGCACCGGATCGCTGGGCCCCGCCGGGAACGGGGACGCCGGCTGGCCGGGCACCGCCGCTCTGCGCCGCGTCCCGCCGGACGGCGGCGGCATCCCGACATCCACGAAACCGGGCACCTCACCGCCGGGCCGCAGCTCCCGTCCGTCCACCGGATCGGCGCCGAGCAGCGGATCCGCGTCCGGCTGCGCCTCCGAAACGGTGCCGTCGGTACCGAGCCCGGCCAGCGACACGGCGGCCAGGCCGGCCGCCTCGTCGGAGCCCTCCAGGCCGTCGTAGTCCGCGATCGCGGCGAGCCGCGCCGAGGTGTCCATGAACGCGGGGTCGATCCGGTGCACCGCCCGGTAGAGCGGCAGGGCGGCGGCGCTGCGACCGGTGCCCTCGTGCGCACGGGCCAGCCAGTAGCGCAGCTCCTTGCGCTGCGGCTGCTCGCTGCGGCAGCGCATCAGCGCGGTGGAGAGCAGCGGCTCGGCCTGCCCGTACATCTCCAGGCGCACCCGGGCCATGCCGCCGAACAGCCCGGCCTCGATGCCCAGCAGCGGATCGTCCACCAGCTGCTCGGTGTTGCGTACGAGCTGTTCCCAGTCCTTGACCAGGTACGAACGGCAGGCGTGCAGAAAGCGCACCTGCGGGTCGGTGTCCACCGGCGGCAGGCCCGCGAGCGCCCGGTCCAGTTCGGGAACGTGGCGGCCGTCCAGCCAGTGCGAGGCGTGCGCCAGCAGCAGGTCCCGTGCGCTCTCCAGGACCGGCTGCACCCACCAGCCCAGCCAGTACCAGGAGTTGAGCGTGCGCCGGTGCCGGGTGCGCTGCTCGCCGAAGCGCTCGCGGTGGCGGTACATGTGCAGCAGCGCCGCAGTCGTGTCGACCCTCAGCGCATGGAGGCCGAGCCAGCCGTCCGCCATGCCGGGATCGAGCCGGACCGCGGCCCTGAACTCCTCCTCGGCCTGTGGGTAGGCGCCCATGGTGTAGGCGTCCACGCCGCGCAGCCAGGCGAGGTCGGCCGGGGCCTGTGCGCCCTGAGTGCCGATGTCCATCTGGTCCCCCACAAACCGTGCCCCCAGGATGTCCCGCCGCACGATTCTGCCCACCCGGGCGCGCCGAATCACTTTGCCGCAGACGGGAATTGACCGCACCGAGAGGCATCGTACCTGCGCAGGGAGTGTGCGACTAAGAGCGCCGCAGGCCGAAGGGAGACCGTGACCCAGGGTGAGTGGAATCCGTCGGACGGGTGTGCGGGAGGGGGCGTGAGGGCAGAACGAAGCCCCCGATCACGGGGGAACAATCGGGGGCTTCGCGTCTGTTGGGGCTCCGAAAAGCCGCACATTGAGAACGTAAGACCTGTACCGCCCCCGGGTCAAGCGGAGTTGAGGTACTTGCCGGGCGATTTCTCACCATTCAGTACGACGGCGCCACGCGCTCACGTTCCGTGACGGAATGGTTCGTTCCTGATGCTGTTCCCGGTCCCTCCAGCAACTCGTATCCCACCGGCAACTGCCGCACCAGAGTGTCCGCGTGGGGACGGGAAGGGTCGGCCGAGAAGTGCTCCGCCTCGGCCGCCGTCCACCCGTCCCAGAACTCCGAGAGCGCGGGCCCGTCCCTGCGGCGGCCGCGCTCCCAGGACCGCGCGGCCGGCAGGTCCATCCACAGCAGCCGGGCCAGATGCGGCCGCAGCGCCCGGCGGCCGGCCCCCACGCCCTCGATCAGGACCACCGGCGCGGGCTCCAGGTCGCGCGGCGCCCCGAAGCTCCGCGCGGTCCAGTCGTAAGGCGCGTACCGCGCGCGCTCACCGCGCTCCAGCGGCACGAGCACCTGTTCCCGCAGCCGGTCCACCCAGGTGAAGAAGGACTCGTGCGTGGCCACGTCGTCCAGGTGCAGGACGGGTGCGTCACCGAGCGCGGCGGCCAGGCGGGCGGCGAAGGTGCTCTTCCCCGAGCCCGCGTGGCCGTCGACGGCGATCAGCCGGACCGGTCCGCAGGACGGCGCCAGGGTGCGCAGCCGCCGGGCGAGGAGCGAGAGGTCGTTCATGGACACCAGCCTACGAGCCGGTCCCGGGCGCCCGCCGTCCGCGTCCGGGACAGCCGCAGGTCACGCCAGTGGACCAGACCAATATTGGTTCATCGGCGCGAGCCGAATCGCTGGCCGGATCCGGCTGCGACCCGCGATAGTTGGCGCACTGTCGTGCACATCGCAGCCCCATTCCGCTTACGACCGGGGGTCTCGCCCATGAACAGACCGACCTCACGCAGGACCGTGCTGACCGCCGCGATCGCGGCAGCGGCCGCCGCCGGAGCGGTGTCGTCCGCCGGCTCCGCGACCGCCGCCGCCCGCTCCGCCGCCCCGCCCCACGCTCCCTCGGTGAAGGCCCCTGCCGTGGACAACCGCTTCTGGCACACCTACACCGACTGGCGCGCCGGCTCCGGCGCCGGGACGCGGGTCGCCGCGGGCCGCTGCCCCGGGCTGGTCATCGGCCACGCCGTGGGGCGCACCGACTACACCGACCCGCACACCGGTACGACCGCCACCTGGGAGTACGCGACCTGGACCTCCCCGGTCCACCGCTCCTCGGTCCCGGCGACCGAGGTGATCGCCTCCTGGAACGCGCAGACCCCGGCGGGCACCTGGATCCAGATCGAGCTCCAGGGCCACTACTCGGACGGCGGCTCGACGCCCTGGTACGTGATGGGCCGCTGGGCCGCCGGTGACGGCGACATCCGCCGCACGTCGGTCGACGACCAGAGCGACGGCAGGAGCTCGGTCTGGACCGACACCTTCTCGGTGGACGACCCGGCGAGCGGACTGCGACTGGTCTCCTACCGGCTGCGGCTCACCCTGTACCGCACCCCGGGCAGCCGTGTGACGCCCGCCGTCCGGAGGATCGGCGCGATGGCCTCCGACATCCCGGACCGCTTCACCGTCCCGGCCGGCACCCCCGGCCTGGTCCGCGAGCTTCGGGTGCCCCGCTACTCGCAGAACGTCCACGCGGGCCAGTACCCCGAGTACGACAACGGCGGCGAGGCCTGGTGCAGCCCCACCTCCTCACAGATGATCATCGAGTACTGGGGCCGCCGGCCGACCGCCGAGGACCTCGCCTGGGTCAAGCCCGGCCTGGCCGACCCGCAGGTCTGCCACGCGGCGCGGTTCACCTACGACTACCAGTACGAGGGCTGCGGCAACTGGCCGTTCAACGCGGCCTACGCCGCTACGTACGACGAGATGAGCTCGGCGGTGACCCGGCTGGGCTCGCTCGGGGACCTGGAGACGCTGATCCGCGCGGGCATCCCGGTCATCACGTCACAGTCCTTCCTCAAGGAGGAGCTGACCGGAGCCGGGTACGGGACCTCCGGCCATCTGATGACCGTGATCGGCTTCACCGAGTCCGGCGACGTGATCGCGAACGACCCGGCCTCGCCGGACAACGAGGCGGTGCGCCGGATCTACCGGCGCCGGGAGTGGGAGAACATCTGGCTCCGCACCAAGCGCTATGACGCGCAGGGCAAGGTCAGGAGCGGTACGGGCGGCGTCTGTTACCTGTACTGGCCGGCCATGCCGACCGCTGAGCAGCGCCGGGTCCTGAGGTCGTTCGGCCTGATGTGATCGGGCGCGGCGCCACGGCCGCCTCGACCGTCCGACGGCAGCGTTCCCGGCCGTCCGGGGTGAGGTGGCCGTGCTTGTCCACCGTGACCCCGATCGAGTGATGCCCGAGCCGGCGAGACACCTCGTGAACGGAAACGCCGCTCGTCGCGGTCACGGTGGCCCGCTTCTGTTGTCAATCATGCGGATTGAGATTTTTTCGACCCGGCTCTGATGGCCGGGTGCCGGACGGTTCCACGGAACGACGAAGCTCCTGGTGGGCGGGTTCTCGACCAAGATCACCCGCAACCACCAGGAGCTCATCGACGAGCGCCGCGGGCGCTCGCGCGGCCTATGGCATGACGCCCCGCGAATGGAGCTGGAGAGGCCTGATGCGACGACTCCGGTCCGGCCCGCCCTCGAACCCGAGGCCCTGGCGTTCGCCGAGGCGACGGCGAACCCGCCGTACCTGTTCGACCTGGATCCGGTCGAGGGGCGCAAGGCCGTGGACGAGGTCCAGCCGGGGGACGTCGAACTGCCGGTGATCGACGAGGAGTGGATCACTGTCACGGGCGGTCCCACCGGCAGTGTGCGGGCGAGGATCGTGCGGCCGGCCGGATCACCGGCGCGCTGCCGGTGATCCTCTGCATCCACGGCGCCGGATGGGTCTTCGGCAACGCCCGCACCCACGATCCGGTCACCGACGCGAGCCCCGACCCTGGTCGTCACCGCAGAGACCGACGTCCTGCGCGACGAGGGTGAGGCATACGCCGCCAGCCTCCGCACCGCACTCCACCCGGCCTGACCCACCGCCGCTGCC
The DNA here is from genome assembly GCF_038448545.1 of Streptomyces sp. CLV115. Lineage (NCBI taxonomy): Bacteria > Bacillati > Actinomycetota > Actinomycetes > Kitasatosporales > Streptomycetaceae > Streptomyces > Streptomyces sp. CLV115. Next base: position 71,231 of record NZ_JBCEWQ010000012.1, on the reverse strand, counting down.
TGTGGGGTTCGAGGAGCCGCGTAGGCAGGCGAGGCCCTGACAGCGCTGAAAGGTACGAACGCGCTGTCAGGGCCTCGCCACTCAGCATGACCAACCGGCTTCCCGAGATGGGGACGGCGAGTGCCCCGATGCCCCACATCGGCTCACTCACACCTTGCCCCTGCCCGTGCCCCTGCTCGGACTGCTCGGACTGCTCGCGAGGACGGTAGCGACGAAAGACGGCCGTCGAGCCATACCTGAGCCGGCGAGACACCTCGTGCGGCAGTCCACCGTCCGCGCAACGGGCAGGGAGTGATCACGACGAGATCACCCCGCCGGCCGGGGCCCTACCGGCACTCGTCATTTCCGGTCGGGCGAATCGCTGGTGCCCTGCCGCGCCGCGGCGAACCGTCCATGTCGCCACCTGGCAACGCATCAGTCCTTGCTCCGGGAGGAAAAGAGAGGCGAGGCGTAGAGGAACTTCGGTGCCACCTGGTCGTCGTATCCTCCGCTCTTGGTGATCAGGAACTGGCAGCGCTGTGCCGGATCGCGCGACGCGTGCGAACCGTGCAGGACTTCTCGCCGCACGAGTTCACGGAGAACCCTGTCGGGGACCGAATTCTCTATCGCTCCGGGGCCCGAGGCCGTCAGCGTCGAAACCAGATCGCCACAGACGGTGAGAACAGCCTTCTCGTGGCGTCGTTCCGGAGACCATACGACCGCACTCCAGGACCGTCCGTCACCTCCGACGAGCCGTGTCCAGGGCGAGACCTCACCCCCCTCGCCGACGACTCGGAAAAGCACGACGAAGTCGTACCGGATGGGAAAGGGAGCGAAGAAACGCCAGTTGGGGATGGCGCCCATCCTGTCGAACTGACGGAACCAGTCGAAGGAACGGTGCGGGTGCTGGCTCACCAACGTGATCGCGAACCATCCGGCCAGCAGGGCGTCGACCGAACGATGAGCCACGGTTGAGCTGCGCTTCAAGACGTCCTCCCGGGTCCGCAGATCGATTGGAGGAACTCGCCGACGAGAGGCACGAGGCTCTCCACGCAGCGGCTTCCCATCGGCAGCTGGTCACGCATCACGTTCTCAAGACTCGTCCGGCGGCCGGCATCCGCGGACTTCAGCAGCTCCGCGTGCATCTCCTCGTATGCCTCGCTCTCGACACCCTTGGTGTTGGACGTGACCAGGTGCAGGGGCTTGCGCACCACGGGCATCGGATCGGGGTTCTGCAGTTCGGAGTGGGCTGCCTTCCACTCCCGCATGTACGCGCGCCACAACTCTGCATCCCGGTACTGATCGAGGCACAGCCGCCGCACGTCTGCGGGGAGAGAGCCGGCCCAGGGAGGCGGGACCAGAAGCGAGGAGAGGCCGATGCGCGATGACGAGGGCATGTATTTCAGATTGAAGCCGGATTGCTCGGACTTCGAACGAAGCAGCACAGAGCGCTGAAGCTCTGCGGGATACCGCGGATCAAGGAGCATCAGCGATGCTGTGGGCAGTGATTCCTCCGCGAGCAATGCGATCAGGCCGCCCAATCCATGACCCATGAGGACCACGGGTCGGTCGGAACCGGCCTTCTCGATGACACTGAGCAAGTCGCTGACCGCCGAGCCGAGAGAGAACTCTCCGCCCATTCGGTACCGGCTCCTGCCGTAACCGGCGCGGTTGTGGGTAAGGACGGAGAAATCGTGCTCCAGCGCCATCCTGAGCTCGCTCCAGCGCTCCACTGTCGCGCCCAGGTCGGGAACGAATACCAGTAGGGGATCCTGAGAGAAGGCAGGGGCGACCGCCGGGTGCAATTGATAGGAGATCAGGTTCCCCGAGTCGGCATCGAGGAAGCGCTCGCGGCCCGACCCCAGGCCGACTCTCCGCCGTCGCATCCTCTGAACCCCGATGCCACCCGCAAGGCTGCCGGCCAGTACCCCTGCGATCAGCCGGGGGAGGGTGTCGCTTCTATTTTCCATGGCGCACCGAACCGAGGTCCTGCTGCGTGACATAGAGAATCGCAGGGTATGTGGACAGAAAGGCCCACACGAAGCGGGAGAGACCCATCACACGGGCATTTATCACATGGAATGTACCCGCCGAGACGAGTACCGGCAGCGTCATCCTGCCTTTGGCCAGAAACACTACGGGGAAACCGCACTCAAGGAGCAGCACACCCGTAGTCGCAGCCCTGGCCGCGCGGGGGTATTTCTTGACGAGGCGAAAAGCGGTGCTGTCGCCGTACGCCTCGGTGCGCAGAATAAGCGGCAGAGCTTCGCCGGAACGCCAGAGGGGGCCGGCGGCCTTGGCCACCCCGGAAGCAAAATAGGAGAGGCTCGACTGAAGGCCTACGAACCAGAGGCAGGAGTCGACGATTCTGGGTTGCTGCTCACCCATACGTGCCAGGGCGGCAACACCCTGAACCAAAAATGCGACTTGGTCGGAGCCATCCGTTCCGAAATGCTGACGTGGGCTCGTGATCACGGATGTAAGTGAAAGGAACATTCCCGCTGCCGCACGATGACGGCGATGTGTTCCAGGAATCAACAACGAAAGAGCAGAAGCGGCACGCGCCACATGGATTGCGCGACTGACGCCCGGTCGGGAAACGAAGCCCAGAAAATCATGGACGTGACGCGGAGCCCACGAATATTCATCCTTGATGAGGTTCCAGTCCACCAGGGCGGCGTTCCGGGGGTTGCGATCGTTTGCCAGAACCTCCAGGCTGTTGACCAGATGAGTCACGGCGCTGATCTGTTCGGTCGTGGTAAGCGCCCGTTCCCGGCCGATCTGTGAGCGGGATATTTCTTTGATTCGCTTCAGAATCTTCATTTCGGTCACCTCTTTTCTGCGTGAAATCTGCCTCACACCATGCAAAAGGCCAAGTCGTCCGCGCCGGAGAAGGAAAGATCGGGAGAGATCATTTGCGACTGTGCGCGGTATGTTGCGCAGGCCGGCACGTCATGCCAGAAGGAGCGCGGCGTCCCAGGGGGCGGCAGAAGTCTCACCCGAGGAATAGGCTTCCAGGGCCAGGGCGATGCCGCTGGCACCGTCCAGGAACCCCGGCCGATCGAGGAGTTGGTCGTGTCTCTCGTCCGGGTATCGATAGCCGAACGGGGAGTCGGGATCGAACTCCTTCTCGATGATGGCTGCTATGCGATCCCTTGCGCGCGAGACGTCCTCGGCGCGCTCCCCGTCGCTGAAGAACTTCAGGCAATTGAGTGCGCCGGCCCAACCGTGGCACAGCGAGACATCGCGAATACCCCACTCCGGCAGTGGGGTGCGGATGATGGCGTCGACCGAGTCCGTGGCCAGTTCCCTCAGGTCGCGGCGGCCTGTGGCGGCTGCGGCCAACTGGAGAGAGCAGGCGATTCCAAGGCCGCCGTAGCACCAGGCCGTTCGGCCTCTCTCCTTCGTGGAGTACCCGCGACGCCAGTCGTCCCACGTGAGGAGATTCGGCCAGTAGACGCCGCGGTGGTCCACGAGCTGCTGCTCTTGAAATATCTGGGCGAGTCGCTCGATCGCCCGCTCCTGGTGAGGGACCTCGATTCCCGAGCTCCGGGCGAGTGACAACAGGGCCAATGGTCCGGCGATGCCATGTGACAGGCCCAGATTGAGATGACCTTCCTGGACGGATTCGACGGGCTCGCCCCTGGGACGGGTCAGGCACCAGAAGCCCGGCACGCTGAGGCCCCCGGCTCGAACCGACTCGCTCATGCCCACCAGCGTCGACAGGACGGTTCGCAGAGCATCCGCCATGGAGGCAGGTCGCATCAGGGCGTAGCGGCCTATTCCGGCCAAACCGGCTATGGTGTCGAACCTTGCTCTGTCGCCGATGCTGTTCTCGTTCATCCTGCGGCAGATGGCGGCGATGCCGGTCGAGATCTTCCGGTCCAGCTCCCGCAGGGCCCCCGTATAACCCCCGGCCGCCCTCTGTCGCATGACGATGCCGAACGCCACCCCGGCCTGTCCCGAGTACAGACCGGGGTTCAGAGCGGGGACCGAGGTGACCCAACGGGCAACACGTCTCATGTGCTCGTGTGCTGCCGGCCCGTCATGGCTGGCCCGGGTGGGATCGCCACCGAGCAGGATCGCCGGACCGAGCAGGCCACTTCCCAGCGCGTGCCGTGACTGAGGGTTCCAGTCCTCGGCGCCCGGCTGGTTCTCCAGGACGGTCAGCACTCGATCCGGGTCGGTGACTCGTCGTGCGATGTCCCCGGAGATCTTCGTCCATGTCGATTCACCGATTTGAGCGTCCGTCATTTTCCACGTCACCTTCAGCAGTTCACCGGGGCAGGGACGAGAGCTTCCGTCCGACATGACCCAGGAGAGTGAGGGTCTTTTTCTCGTTCTCAGGATTGATGCCGATGAGCCGGTTGTGCTGCATATGGAGAAGACTCAGGATCGAGTAGTTCCGGGCGGTCTCCGAAATGAACTGGGAATTACGTAGGATCAGATTGCCGTATTCCTTGGCGATAACGTTCCCGGACCAGGCCCGTTCGAGATTCGAGGACCCCAGGTGCTCACCGATCTTCGAGGCAGTATTGGTCGGCGATATCATGGCGCATGCCTCGTCGATTTCAGCACGGGAAACCGCCCCGTCGTGGCTCTTGGGGAACTGCTTCCCCACCCAGGTGCACCAGTCCAGTCCCAGTGAATCCAGTAGACAGGTGTAGTTCGCGACCATCAGTGTTCCGATGCCTGCATTCTGAATGCTGTTGGCCTCCAGCAGGCGGATCTGATTGATGGCCGTCTGGCTGTCGATGCAGAACAGTTTCTCGGCCAGAGTCATGGCGGTCGCGCCTCCGTACCTGGAGACCTCCGGTTCGTAGTTGTCCACCGTCACCTTGCGGACGACGCCGGACGCGCGCAATCTCTTCGCGGTGTCCAACAGTTTGATGAGAAGGACTTCCCTCGCCTCATCGTTTGCGGCGTGAAAGCGTAGCCGGATGTGAGGGTCCGGTGAGTTGAACCGGATGAAGAACCATCGGTCCGTCCATTCAGCCACCTCGCGGACAATGTCGGGAAGGTGCTGCGATATGAACTCGTTCTGCGCATTGAGATCCCCGAACACCCGGATGTAGGCCCACTCGCCGGCCGGTTCGTACCGTGGGCTCTCGAACACCCTGGGGACCTGCCGCGCCTTCCGTGAGGTCATGGGGTGCGGTGTGCTGCGGAGGGGGACGACGATCTCGCTGCTCCGATCCTGCAGCCATCCGAAGTCGTGATCCTCTTCTCCCAGGGTCTCCGTGATCTCTACGCCGCCCTTGAGGACGTCGCGCCGCAGCATCTCGCGGTGGAACTCACTGTCCAGATCGATTCCGTACACCCGGTCCAGATGAGAGACGCTCACGTTGCTCTGGATGTCGGTGCGCTCTCTCCAATCCTGAACCGCACGCGTCCAGGATGCTGCGTCCCGAGCAGAATTCCGCATCTCAGCACTGGGGCGCCAGGTCTTGGGAAAGGCGATGACTCGGCCGATGCGGACACGTGGCAGGGCCGGCATCGACTCGTAGCCTGTCCAGGACCACGGCTTCCATGCCTTCGTGCCGTCCGAGTATCTGAGTTCACTGAGAAGACGCGCAAGATTCGGTGCGCGGTTCTGGAGGGCGAGCATATGCGGGACGAAGGGTTGCACATCCCTTCCCTTGCGTTCCCAATGAAGCCGGAGTGCCTGACCGTCAGAATAGACAACGAGCTCTCTCCAGTCGATGTGTCCATCGCCGCGGTCGCTGAACGTGCCGACTGGAATGACGTAGGGAGAAAGCTGCGGCGCCCGCATAACATTGAGCGCCCGAGCCTTATTGGGCTGGAAATCCACCTGCGCATGGATGACATCCTGCATGTCCGTCGTGGGACGTGCGTAGAGGTCGGAAACAGCCTTCACGCTGCCGGTGATCCGGGAGAAACGTCCCATGGTCGCGCCGATGACACGAGATCCGACGAGCGGCGACGCTGCGAGCCTGAAATCTCCCGCATTCATGTCGTCAAGGCTTCGCGCCATCAGCTGGAAACAGAGATCCATTGAAGAAGGCGGAGCCGTGCTCATTTCGCCACGGGCCAGTATGTCGATATCGGCATCGCTCAGGACGATCTCTCCGTCCTTGCTCGCCAGTCCCCTGTGGAGCAGTGCTCCCAGCATCTCGGCGCGCTCACTCGGCTTCGATTCGGTCCCCAAGCCGTGATCGTGCTCACGGAGCATGCGGGACTCTACCGGAGGGTTCTGGAATCCTTGGGGGAAGCCCAGCCCGATATGGGAGTCGATCAGCCGGTCCAGGCGTTCCGCGCCATATTTTCCGTACTTGTCGGCGAAGGCATTGAAGTATGTGACCATGTGCGGGTGCGATGAGGTGTTCGGTGCAATCCGCCAGACCGCGGACGCATACTTTTCTATCTCGCGCAGCACGCCGTAGGGCAGTGCAGCTTCCATCCCCGTCCTGAGGTCGACCTGGAGCGGGACGTCCTCAGTCCGCCCCGTTGCCGCCTTGGCCAGTGCAAGAGTGCGCTTGTAGTCCTCAAGGCCCTCGCCCACTGCACGCTGTTCGTATTGCCGCTGGCCTTCGGATACCTCGCGAAGGGCGATCAATGTGGCGTTCTGGGTTCCCTCTGGTATGTCATCCAAATTCCCTGACACGAGGGAGGTGAGAACGACTTCGCTTCTGATGAGCTCCAGCATGTAGCCATCAAGTCGATCTCGACTGATCTCCGGAAATGAGTCAGCCAGTCTGCCGATGGCTTCTGCATAAGGGATCGGGCTCTCGGTGATGGTGCGTACGGAAGCCAGGAGTTTGGTGAGGCGTATACTCACCTGTCCCTTCCGTTGCTCAGTCTCCGTGCCATGCAGGCCGGCGTACGGAATGACTATTCTGTTGCCCCGAAGGTGGCAGAGGTCGTTCGCGACGATGGTCAGCCGGTTGCGCACCTCCGCGATGCCGAGCAGGGACTTCGCGACCTCGGAGAACCATCCCTCGTCGTAATTTACGTGTTTTTGGTTCCGTGAGAATCTGAGACTTGCCCGGTCGGCAGGGGTTGCCACGGAAACCCCTGCCTGAAGCCCAAAGGGAGTTGGCCGCCCCGTTATACGCAAAGCGTATTTCGTGACAGAGATCGCCGTTCTGACAAGTTTCTTCCGGGACAGCACATCACCACGCGCAAGGGAATCCAGGGTCTCACCCAGTGATGTGCTGGAAACCGCAATGGCTTCTTTCAGGGTTGCGTTGGAAGCCAGTCCCCGGATGTAGGCAACGAGCTCCGAATCCGACGTTTCGCTTCTGTGCGTCGAGCGAGGGGTCGATATGGAGAGAGCGCCTCGTGGGAGGGAGGCGGCTCGGAGCAGTATGGGCTCCTCGGCGGCGAAATAAGTGCCCGTCATCTACGTTGTCCTTGTTCCGTCCGGCTGAGCCGTCGGTCTGCTGAGGCGAGTGCGGACCGATCTGGGCATCGCGATCTCTGATTTCATTCAGACTGGATCTGTCCGGGCGTCCCCCAGGGTGTGGGTTCGGAGGCCCGGTCGCTGGATTTCATAGGAGGATCGGTGGCCGATGGGGCGGGCTGGAGCGGCTGAGCCGGCCGGTCCGGGAGTCATCGCCAGGATCGTACGGAGGCAGTTCGAGCGGCATTCCGCGCGACCGGAGGCCCACGGATCGACCTGGATTCGCGATCCATCCGTGGGCCCGGTCTTCTGCTTCCTCAAATCTTCAGCCGGCTGTCAACCGCTTGACTGAAGCGTGAGGCTCCTGCGGCCTGCTGCGGATCTACGCGCAGCAGATCGGGCCGCGAATCCCCATCGAGGTGTTGACATTGTTTCCCATGCTGTCGACCGCGCAGGTCAGCGTGAAGTCCGCGCTTTCGTCACTCGCCAGGAATTTAATGTCGAGGTCGAGGTCGGACAGTTCTTGATTCGCCACTGCAGTAATGAGGTCAGTGCTCATGTAGCTGTCTCCCTATTCCAGGTTATACCCAGGTCAGTAGACCGCAGATTCCTTGCCTTTTGAGCAAATAGAACCGGCGGAACCACGGGTGTGCCGTAGAACTCGGAATCACTGTAAGCGCTGTTCGGTGAATGGGGAACAGGGGTGATCAAATTTTCTCCTCGGGGCCTTCACATTACCCTTTCGTCTGTTTTTGATCTAGTTTTCGTGAGTATTTCGGCATTCCGTACGGCGATTAGCGCCGTGCCGGCGCAGTGCGTTGCGGCGGATGGCGTCCGAGGTGCGTGGGCGCCTGCTTCACGCAGGGAGGAAAGAACCTGTGGGCAGGTCTCGCGGGCTCGCGGGGGTGTTCCCCGCGAGCCTGCGAGATGGGCGGACGGGGGCCGACGCGAGTCGCAGGAAGGTCGAATAGTCGCAGGTCAGTGGGGTATTTCCAGCTCGTCGCCGGCATGGGCGCTCGTGTCGGAAGCCGCCGGTCCGGAGCCTGGAGGGTGGGCGGTTCGGTGGCTGCGGGGGGTGAACCGGGCCGCGGGTGAGGAGGAAGCGTGAGGGAGGTGTGGCCGCCCATCGCGAGCCCCTCCGGGCGGCCCGAAGAATATTTTTTGGTTTGGGTGCGGCGGTTGCTGGAGAGTATTCAGAAGGAATTGGGTCATTGAGAGAGCCCGGCCAGGAACGCGTGAATCGGACGGTCAGGGGTGAGTGCTGCCTTGACAGATTCCAGGAATGCCATGGCATGCTTCGCGGCATGGATGCCAACGGTATTATGGCCAGGGTGTGGTCGGCGGAGGGTCGGGAAAATCCGTATCCCTACTACAGAATCCTGACCGAGGGCGGGCCGGTCCATGAGCTGACGGCCCGCAAATTCCTGGTCGTGGGCTACGCCGAAGCCGATTACGTACTGCGTAGTCCGCTTTTTCCGGTTCAGACGCTGGACAGTCCGGACCGGGGGAAGTTGCACCCGGACGGTTCTTCCGTGAACTTGTTCCTGGACTCCCTGATCCATGCTGGACCCGAGGATCACAGGCGGGCCCATCATGCCCTGGCTCAGCCGTTCACTCCTCGTCGACTGGCTGCGATGAGATCCGCCGTCGCTCGTAATGTCGAGGTTCTCCTGGATCGCTTCGAGGGCCTGGCCCGACAGCGCGGCGTCGTGGACTTCATGGACGAGTTCGCCTATCGGCTGCCGATTTCGGTGATCAGTGAAGTCGTAGGTGTGCCACGAGCGGATCAGGATTGGCTTCTCGTCCAGTTCAAGTACTTGGCGGACGCGGACAAGCCCGAAGATCTGCCTCAGGCCGCCAAGTCCGCCAGAGAAGTGGAGGAGTACTTCACATCACTGATCGCGGAGAGCCGACGGAACCCTCTTGACGATCTCATAGGCGAGCTGCTGCACGTCCAGGACGACACCGGCGGCAAGCTGACGGATCGAGAGCTGCTGGCAAATATTGTTTTTCTGTTTGTGGCGGGATTCGAGACCACTGCCTACGGCATCGCCAGCGGCCTGTCGATTCTTCTTGAGCGGCCTGATGATCGCGTGGCGGTACCGGCGACCATGGAAGCCGCGACACTCTTCGTGGACGAGGTCCTTCGATACGACCCGCCGGCGCATCTCGCCAATCGTCGAAGGGTGGCACAGGAAACCACGGTGGGTGGTTGCCTGATGCCTGAGGGCGCGGAGGTCATGGTGCTCCTGGCGGCGGCGAACAGAGACCCTGCTCGATACGAGGATCCGCACACGTTCAATCCTGCGCGCAGCTCTGCGCCCTCTCTCACGTTCAGTGCCGGTCCGCACTATTGCCTGGGTACAGGTCTGGCACGTATCGAGGCCCAGGAGGCTCTCCAGCGAATCCTGGTGCGCTTCCCCGGAATTGAGCTCGCGGGAAAGCCGGTGCGCGCCCACCGCTTCCCGATCCGGGGATTCGAAGAGCTCCCTGTAGCGGTCGGGCAGTAGTCGCGATCCGGAGCCCACCCCCCCACCCGGCGCCCCGGAGCGATGCGACATCGGACAACACGGCTCACGCTTCAAGATCCTTGAGCATCCGGGAGTTGCCGACCGTGTATCCGAGGGATGTGTAGAGACGGAAGGCGGTCTGGTTCCCGGCGAAGACACTCAGAGCTACGGCAGAACATCCCGATGACAGGGCTTCGATCTCCGCAACGTGCATGAGTGTGCGCCCATGCCCGGCGCCGCGATGGTCCGGGTGGATTCTTATGTCGTAGACAAACCACTGCGACGAGAGGCTGCCGTCGCGACCGCCCCAGAGGTACCCCACCGTCACGTCGTCGTGGACAAGGACTTGAAAGGAGTACCGGGGAGAGCCGATTCCGGTGGAGGACAGCTCGTCGACCCAGAGTTCGGCGTGCTTCTCAGCAGGGCCGGCGGACATGCCGCTCTGGCGCAAGGCCCGTACGTAGTCGGTGCGGAACTGCCGGGACCAGTCGAGGAAGTCGTCCTCGTCCATGGGGCGTGCGGAGCTGCCCGGTGCGATCCCCGGCAGCCCCCCGAGGGGCTTGTGCATCGTGTGGGACAGTTCGACGTAGCCGAGCCCGCTGAACAGCGGCACAAGCTGGTCATCGGGCTGAAGAGTCACCTGTGAGTGTTTGCATCCCACGGTCCGAAACCGTCTCTCCGCCTCCAGCACCGCCCCTGATCCCCAACGGGAATCCGGGTCCGGGCGGCTGATCCGGAGCTCCTCGATGCGGCCCACCGTGGATCCGTGACCGGGATCCGCGGAGGTGCGAATGAGCCCGACGATTTCCCCGCCGTTTTCCCGTATCTCTGACAGCCGGCTGAGCGGGCCGGACCCGGAGTCGTCCGCGACGCGGCTGACCAAGCGGACCGAGGCCGACGATTCGGATGGTCTCAACGGAATCTCCTTCGCGCGACGAGAGTGGAGGTCGGGCTGAATTCCACAGCGGTGGTCACGCCCCCAACGCCCCCGGGGCTGATGCGTTCTCAGATGGCGGGATGAGTGGTTCGCCCTGGTGCTGTATGAGACCGGCCGACCGAAGGCAGGAAGCACGACTGCCGGGACGCCTCGCCCGACCTGATCGCTCAACCGCCGGCCATGAGCAGGGCCAGTGAGCAGTACGGCACCACCCTGCCCGCCGCCGTCATCGGCTTTCCCCGAACGCATCCAGCGGTCGTCAACGTTACCCTCGGCATGCGGAACCAGGAACAGGACGAGCGAAACGTGGAGCTCCACGAACAGCACGTCCCGGACGCCCTGTGCGACGGTCTTCGCGCCACACGGGCGGTGCCCACGCGGGCACACTCACCACCGTCGTCTTTCCTTGCGTCCGCGTGGTCGACGGTGGTCACGCCAGGACGCAGCGCGTCCCCGAGAAGTTGGTCGGCATGCACTTGTTGCAGTGCACGCACAGCGAACGGGCCGAATCCTCTTCCCGTACGCGGTTGACGAAGTCCGGCTCGCGCAGGAGTGCGCGCGCCATCGCGACGAACTGGAACCCCTCAGCCATGGCCAGATCCATGGACGCCCGGCTGCTGATACCGCCGAGGAGGATCAGGGGCAGGTCGAGCGCGGCACGGAACTGGCGGGCCTCCTCAAGGAGGAACGCGTCGCGGTAGGGGTACTCGTGCAGGAAGCGCCGGCCGAGAATCCGTACGCCGACGCGCTGTGGACGTGGCAGTGCTGCCGCGAAGTCACGCAGCGGCGCCTTCCCCTTGAACAGGTACATGGGGTTGAGCAGGGAGCTGCCGACGGTCAGTTCCAGGGCGTCGACCGTGCCGTCCGCCTCGATCCAGCGGGCGACCTGCAGCGCCTCGTCCAGCCAGAAGCCGCCGCCGACGCCGTCGTCCATGTTGAACTTCGCCAGGATCGCGATCCGGTCGCCCACCGCTTCCCGCACCGCACGGACCGCGGAGCGGGCCACCTTCGCCCGGTTGTGCAGTGAACCGCCGTACGCGTCCTTGCGTTTGTTGATCCGCGGGCTGAGGAACGAGCTGGCGAAGTAGTTGTGCCCGAGGTGCACCTCGACGGCGTCGAAGCCGGACTCGACCGCCATCCGGGCGGCCGCCCCGTGCGCGCGGGCGATGCGGGCGATGTCCTCCTCGGAGGCGGCGCGGGTCATCTGCCCGCCCAGGTGGTTGAACCGCCGGCTCGGTCCGAGCGCGGGCAGCCGGTTCGACCGGGGGTTCGCGACCGGTCCCGCGTGTCCGATCTGCGCCGATGCCGCGGCGCCCTCGGCATGCACGGCATCGGTGAGCCGCCGCAGGCCGGGGACGGCGTCGGGCCGCATCCAGATCTGGTCGTACTGCGTACGTCCCTCGGGCGCGACGGCGCAGTAGGCGACGGTGGTCATGCCCACGCCTCCCGCCGCCACGTTCCGGTGGAACTCGATCAGCGGGTCGGTGACGAGACCGCCGTCACTGCGTCCTTCGAACGTCGCGGCCTTGATGGTGCGGTTCCGGAGCTTCAACGGGCCGATCTCGCCCGGCGACAGCACATCGGGAGTCGGCTTGCCGGTCATGCGACCTCCTGGGTACGGGGCGGCTGGAGCGCACGACATCTGTAGCGGTTCGAGCCGTCGATTGCCATGGCCACGACCACTCGCGCACCCCTGGGCGCCGACGGCGCCAACTCGTGTGCCCGGGGGAAACGCTCGGCGTGCCCCCACGGTCGGGAACGGACTCTCCGCAGCACGGGTAGTCCTGGCCGAAGCGGCAGGCGTCCAGGCAGCAGTCGAAGCCCAACTCGCCGAAGAGGTCCGCGTCCTCGCCGCGGCAGTACTTCTCCGGGCCGTCGGACACGTGCCGGCGCGTGCCGTCGTACCAGAAGACACCGCCCGCGCAGTGAATCGTCAGGCCCGTCACGGGGGGCGTGAGGTTCAGCGAATCGTAGTTCTCGGGACAGTCGCTCACCAGGGCGGCGAGGGATGCCGGGACGCCCTCGTAGAAGGACTCCTGAAGGGCGAAATTCTCCTTTGCGTACAGATTCGGCGTCCTCCTTTGCGTACAGATTCGGCGCCGACCCGTGGTCGAACGCCAGCAGCAGCGCGTGGCCGTCCTCCGCGAAGCACCACGACCGCGGACCGGCCGCCGCAGTCGTTCCGGGCCGGACGGTGTGCGCCGGTCACCGTCACCGGTTCGACCCCGGTGAGGTCGTCCATGACGGCCGCGCGGCGCCGCACCGCCGGGAGGCTGTCGCTGCCGGGGCGTCCCGCATCGCGTTTGCTCAATCCCGGAGGGTATCCGCGGCCTGTGGCAAGGCCGTCGGCAACCACCTCGCCACGGGTGCCGGCTCGCGGACGGTGTGTTCCGATGCGACGCCGGTCCGGGTGGCCGGGTCCGTGGATCAGGCCAGGAGCGCGGCGTGCTCGCGTGCGGATTCGGCGGCACGCTCCAGCGACCGCCGCGCCGACTCCTCGGCCTGCGGCACCAGTTCGGCCATGGCGGGGTTGACGGGGGCCTTCGTCAGCTCGCGCGATATCACCTCGACCTGGAGGCCGAGTCCGCCGCCCAGCACCTTCTCCAGGTAGTTGGTGTCGAACTCGAAGCCGGCCCGCGGGGTGCCGGGGCGGTACGAGCCGCCGCGCGAGGACGCGATCACCACGCGCCTGCCGGACGGTGCCACGCCCTCGCCGAAGGTCCGCCCCGCCAGGATGACCTGGTCGAGCCAGGCCTTCAGGGTGGAGGGGATCGTGAAGTTGTACATGGGGGCGCCGATGAGGATGACATCGGCCTTCTCGAATTCGGCTATGAGCTCCTCGCGCAGGGCCGGGACGGTCGCCGCGGTCACGGTGGCGGCGTCGAGGTGCGGCACGGGTGTGGCGGCCAGGTCGCGGTAGATGACGCTGCCCTGGGGGTGGGCCGTCTCCCAGGCCTTGCGGAAGGCATCGGTGACCTGGCGGGATCCGGAGTCCTTCAGCGGGAAGAGGGACGAGTCGATGTGCAACAGGACGGCCATGGAAGGCACTCCTCAAGGTGGCCGCGCGGTGCGCGGATGCGGTGGAACCGGCATGACGAAGCGCCGGGCCTCAGCTTCGTAAGCTGCTTATGAAAGTATAGTAACTTACTTTTTAGAAGTACTCTGACGGGTGGCGATACGATGAGCGCATGGCAAATGGGCAGCGGAACGCTGGGCAGTGCGCGGGCGTGGGCGGGGCGGTGGAAGGCGTCTTCGTCCTTCTGGGCAAGCGCTGGAACGGCGTCATCCTCGCCAGCCTGATGAGCGGTCCGGGCCGTTTCGCCGAGCTGCGCCGCGCCGTCAGCGGGATCAGCGAGCGCATGCTCTCCGACCGTCTCGCCGAACTCGGTGAGGCCGGCCTCGTGAGCCGGGAGGTGGACGCCGGCCCGCCGCTGCGCGTCACCTACCGCCTGACCCCGGCGGGCGAAGCCCTGAGGCCGGCCCTGGAAGAGCTCGGCAGCTGGGCCGAGCGGTTCCTCGGCCCGGCCGGGCAGGGCGGCTGCCCCGGCGCGCGGCAGCCGGAAGCCGTGGACCCCCGGAGCGCGTGACACCCCGGACCGAACCCGTTCCGAGCGGGGCGCCGAAGGTGCCTGTCAGGTGAAGTGCACGGAGGAGGCGGGTTCGTCCGCCTCCCGGGTGGCGGCCGGGAAGCGAGGAGGCGCAGGTCCTCTTCGGCGGGGGAGCCGGGTTCGGCGGTGTGGATGGTGAGGGTTGGGCCGGGTTCGGCGGCCATGTCGAGTCCCTCGTGGGCGAGGGTGAGTTCGCCGACGGCCCGGTGGTGGAAGCGCCTGGTGCCGGTGCCGTGGTGGCGGACGTCGTGGGCGCCCCGACGGGTGCGGAACTCGTCGCTGCGGGTGGACAGTTCGCCGACGAGGTCGTGCAGGCCCCTGTCGTGCGGATTCCGGCCGGCCTCGGTGCGCAGGATGGCGAAGGCGACATCGGCGGCCTGGTCCCAGTCGGGGCAGAAGCAGTGGGAGGCGGGGGCTAGGAAGTTGAACCTGGCCAGGTTCGCCCGGTTGGCCGGGGAGGTGTGAACGTCGCTGTAAGGCGCGGGCGAGCTGGTTTGCGGCGAGCAGGTCCATGCGCCCGTCGCGGACGAAGGCGGGTCCGGCGGTGATCGTGCCGAGGGTCCACCGCAGGCTGCGGTGCGGGGTCCACTGCCGGGGGTTGCGGCGCCGGGGCCGGGTGAGGACGTCCGAGCCGTCCGCCGCCTGCGCGAGGTGGAGCAGGTGCGCGCGTTCGGTGTCGTCCAGCTGCACTGCCCGGGCGACCGCTTCGAGGACGGCCGGGGAGACCCCGGCGAGGCTGCCGCGCTCCAGCTTCGCGTAGTACTCCACGCTCACATCGGCCGGCGCCGCGACCTCGCTGCGCCGCAGGCCCGGTACGCGACGGCGGGGGCCGGCGGGCGGCCCGGCCCGCTCCGAGGTGATCTTGGCGCGCCGCGAGGTCCCTCCTCAAGCCCCGACCCGGCCCTCGCTTCCTCCCTCGAAGTCACCGGACCCGCCCTGGTCGGCGCCGCCTTCACGGCCCCGACCCTGCTGCCGCTGATCGCGCCGGGCCTCACCGACCGGCGCCGCCGCACCCGGACCGTCCCGATCGCCGTCGAACGCGCCGCCCCGACACCGGGGCCGGGCCGTGCCGGGCACGCCGAAGCCCCGGCCCCGTCGGCCTGCTGCGTGTGCCGACGGGGCCGGGGCGGGTACTCCGAGGGGTCAGCGGACGCGGAGCGCCTCGCGGAGCGTGGTGAACAGGTCGGTCTGGTCGGTGACGCCCAGGACCCGGTAGGCCTGCGGGCCCTGCGCCGCGATCCGGACCTCGGTGCCGGTGTGCTCCTGCGACTGGCCGGGCGTGTTGGTCGAGTAGTTGACCTTGAGCTGCTGGCCCTCATCGGTGATCAGCGTGGAGGTCAGGCCGGGCGGCTGGGCCTCCAGGGGCACGATCTGGCTGCTGTGGCCGTGGTCGGCGGTGGTGACGACGAGGGTGTCGGGGTGCTTGGCGGCGTACGCGCGCGCCGTCTTCACCGCGCGGTCGAACGCGGCGGTCTCGCCGATCTGGCCGCACGGGTCGGCAGCGTGGTCCTGCTTGTCGATCGACGCGCCCTCGACCTGGAGGAAGAAGCCCTTCTTGCTGTGGCCGCGCTTCTGCTTGGCCTCCAGGAGCTGGATGGCCTTGGTGGTCTGGTCGGCGAGGTTCGGGGTGCCGGAGGGGCGGCCCGGGTTGGAGGTGACACAGCGCTGCGGGGCGGTGCCGCCGACCGCTGCGGGCTTGCCCGTCCACTCGGTGGCGACATTGCCCGGCGCGAAGAGCCCGAGCACCGGCTTGCCGCCCTTGACCGCCTTCAGGGAGGTGTTGTCGGTGACGACCTGGTAGCCGAGCTTCCGGGCCTGCTGGGTGACGGTCAGACCCTTGTACCGGCCCTCGGTGATCTTCTGGTCGAAGCGCTGCTTGCCGCCGCCGAGGAGGACGTCGACCTTGTGGTTCACGCTCTGCTCGGCGATGGAGCCGGGGCCGCCCTTGGCGATGGTGTCCGTGGGGCACTTGGCCATGTCGGCGGGGCCCTGGCAGGAGCGGTCGGTGACGTGCGAGGCGAGGACGGCCGGGGTGGCGTCGGTCAGCTCGGCGGTGGTCACCGAGCCGGTCGCGTAGCCGCCCTTCTGCGCCAGCTCCAGAATGGTCGGCACGGCCTTGTCCTTGCCCGGCGTCTTGGAGATCCGGCCGTTGACGGTCTTCACGCCGGTCGCCCAGCCGGTGCCGCTGGCCGCGGAGTCGGTGACGTAGTCCGGCGTGCCGTCGGCGTGCACGGCGTACGTCGTGTACGCGCCGGTCAGCGGGAACTTGTCCATGTTCAGGTGGCCGGCCGCGCCCACCGTGTAGTCGCGGGCGAGGGTGATCTCCGAGTCGCCCATGCCGTCACCGATGAGCAGAATGACGTTCTTCGCCTTGCCGCCCTTGATGGCGTCCTTGGCGTGCTCCTTCGTGCCGGACGCACCGGCCGTCGCCGTGAGAGCGGCAGCGGCGGTGGCGGTGGCTACGAGGACCGCACCGGTGGCTATCAGGTGACCGCG
This sequence comes from Streptomyces sp. CLV115, assembly GCF_038448545.1. Taxonomy (NCBI): domain Bacteria; kingdom Bacillati; phylum Actinomycetota; class Actinomycetes; order Kitasatosporales; family Streptomycetaceae; genus Streptomyces; species Streptomyces sp. CLV115. The sequence goes on along the minus strand of NZ_JBCEWQ010000012.1, from coordinate 54,338 downwards.
GGAAAGGCGCTTACTGGGCATGGAATCTCCTTGATCCGGCCGGCGGGGAGCACCGACGAGGATCACCTCACCAGCGGCGGGTGAACCATCGGTGACGTGGAAGCCGCGTTCTTCCTGCCGGAACATGGCATCGGGGCACGTACCCGGTCGCCGTACGGCAGTGGGGGGGGGGGGGCGCGGGGCCCCGGCGGAAGGGAATCCGCCGGGGCCCACTGCCCGGGTGCGTACGGCCGGAGGCCGGTGACCGGCCCCGGTGGCCCTTATCGGTTCGTGACCGGTGCCGGTCCGCACCGGCGCCGGCCGTGACCAGTGTCAGTCCGTACCGGCGCCGGCCGTGACCAGTGTCAGTCCGTACCGGCGCCGGCCGTGACCGGTGTCAGTCCGTGCCGGATTCCATCGCGGCGCGGTCCAGCATGGTCTCCTCGTCCGTGGCCTCGCCGCGGGAGGCGATCGCCTGGGCGCCGCCCTGGTCCATGGCGCCGATCAGACCGGTCGAGGCGGCCTGCGCGGCACCGATCGGCGTCGGGTGGCCGCCGCCGACCAGGCCCAGACCGGCGTACTGCTCCAGCCGGGCACGGGAGTCGGCGATGTCCAGGTTCCGCATGGTGAGCTGACCGATCCGGTCCACCGGGCCGAACGCCGAGTCCTCGGTCCGCTCCATGGAGAGCTTGTCCGGGTGGTAGCTGAACGCCGGGCCCGTGGTGTCGAGGATCGAGTAGTCCTCGCCGCGCCGCAGCCGCAGCGTCACCTCGCCGGTGATCGCCGCGCCGACCCAGCGCTGCAGGGACTCGCGGATCATCAGCGCCTGCGGGTCCAGCCAGCGGCCCTCGTACATCAGCCGGCCGAGCCGCCGGCCCTCGTTGTGGTACGCGGCCAGGGTGTCCTCGTTGTGGATCGCGTTGACCAGGCGCTCGTAGGCGATGTGCAGCAGCGCCATGCCGGGGGCCTCGTAGATGCCGCGGCTCTTGGCCTCGATGATCCGGTTCTCGATCTGGTCGGACATGCCGAGACCGTGGCGGCCGCCGATCGCGTTGGCCTCCATGACGAGGTCGACGGGGGAGGCGAACTCCTTGCCGTTGATGGTGACCGGACGGCCCTGGTCGAACCCGACCGTCACGTCCTCGGTGGCGATCTCCACCGACGGGTCCCAGAACCGCACGCCCATGATCGGGTCGACCGTCTCGACGCCCGTGTCGAGGTGCTCCAGGGTCTTGGCCTCGTGCGTGGCGCCCCAGATGTTGGCGTCCGTGGAGTAGGCCTTCTCCGTCGAGTCCCGGTACGGCAGCCCGTGCGCGAGCAGCCACTCCGACATCTCCTTGCGGCCGCCGAGCTCCGTGACGAAGTCCGCGTCCAGCCAGGGCTTGTAGATCCGCAGGTGCGGGTTGGCGAGCAGGCCGTAGCGGTAGAACCGCTCGATGTCGTTGCCCTTGAACGTGGAGCCGTCGCCCCAGATCTGCACCCCGTCCTCAAGCATGGCCCGCACCAGCAGCGTGCCGGTCACGGCGCGCCCCAGCGGCGTGGTGTTGAAGTAGGGGCGGCCGCCCGACCGGACGTGGAACGCGCCGCAGGAGAGCGCCGCAAGCCCTTCCTCGACCAGCGCGGCACGGCAGTCGACGAGCCGGGTGATCTCGGCGCCGTAGGCGGAGGCGCGGCCGGGCACGGACGCGATGTCGGGCTCGTCGTACTGGCCGATGTCGGCGGTGTACGTGCAGGGGACAGCGCCCTTGTCGCGCATCCAGGCGACGGCGACGGAGGTGTCGAGCCCGCCGGAGAAGGCGATGCCGACGCGCTCGCCGGTGGGGAGGGAGGTGAGGACTTTGGACATAGGAAGACTATGCATCACTTCGCATGATCATGCAACATTTGGCGCCGTGAAACGCGACGGGCCGGCCCCGGGGAGGGGCCGGCCCGAAGTGGAACGCGTTCAGGAACGGCAGGTCGCCCGCATCTGCGCGGCGGCGTGATGCGCCTTCTCCCAGCCCTTGGACCAGTCGTCACCGCGGTCGAGCAGCTTCACCCCGATCGTGGCGCCCTTCATGGCGAAGGTGCCCGCGTCGACCCACTGGCCGCGGTGCGCGGTCTGGTTGATCGAGAAGCTGCTGTACATGGTCGTACGGTCGTTGGCGTCGACCAGCACGTGGTACTTCGTGGGGTGCCCGCCCACGTACAGGTTGGTGTTGCTGTTCGGGATGAACACGGAGATCTGACAGGTCCGGGCTTGGGTGCCGGGCTTCCACCACCACTTGACGCGGTTCTGCATGTCGGTGGAGGTGTCGCCGGACATCGGTATGGAGGAGTAGCTGCCGTTGCAGCCGTTGCCCGTCCAGCCACCGGAGGGGCGGGTGTACCAGCCGGCGCTGCCGTCGGTGAAGTAGTGGTCCTGCTGGAAGCCACCGCCCGAGGGGGTGGGACAGCCGTGGCCGGTGACCCCGGTGTAGACGACGGTCGACTGCGGGGCCGCCTTCTGTGCGGTGCCGCCCGCCGCACTGCCCGAGCCGCTGCCGCTGCCGCTGCCCGTGGTGGTCTTCCGGGTCGTGGACTTCTCACCGCCGGCGGACTTCCCGCCCCCGGAGCCGTCGCCCTTGCCCCCGGTGCCGCCGGTGTCCCCGCCCGTGCTTCCGCCGCCCTCATTGAGCGGCTTGGACACGCCCGCGCCGTCGGCGGAGGGCCCCGAGCCGCCCTTCCCGTCCTTGCCGGCGGGCGGCTGCTCGGCCGAGCCCGTGCGTGGCGAGGGGGCCGCGGAGGCGAACGCGCCGGGAACGTCGCCGTTCCCGGCACCGAGCATCGTGCCGGGGGCCTCGCCGCTGCCCGCCGAGCGCTTGCCGTCGTCGCCACCACCGGTGTGCACCAGGAACGGAACGGTCACCAGCAGGACACCGGCGATGGCGGCGCCCGCGAGGAGTGCCTTGTTGGGACGCCCCGTCTTCTCGGGGGTGTCGGCCGTGGTGGTGGCGGTCATGGTCGCGGTGGCTTCCGCCTCCGCGTCCGCCTCGGCGGTGGCGGTCGCGGTGGCGGCCTCGCCCTCGCCCTCGGTGGCGGCGGCGCCTGCGGCCTCTCCCTGTGCCTCTGCCTCCGATTCCTGCTCCTGCTTCTCCTTCTCCTTCTCCTTCTGCCCCTCCTTCTGCTCCGACTCGCCCTTCAGCGCGGATTCCGCCGCTGCCGCTCCCGTGGACGCGGTCGTTTCGGTGGACTCCTGCGAAGCCTCTCCGGCCGCAGCTTGCGGCGCCGCGGACGGCTCCGCCGCCGCGGCCGTACCGCTGCCCTTCGCGGAAGCCGCGCGAGCGGTCCGTGCCGGGGTCTCGCCCGCGGCGGCCTCGGCGGTGGCGGGCGCCTCCGGCTCGGAGGCGGCCGCTGTTTCTTCGTTCCTGGACGTGGTCATGGGGTCCTCTGGGTGACGGGACTGGTGGGGAGCTGGTGGGACGAATCGGGGGAACCGCCGGTGGAGACGGGGGCGGAGGCCGGGGCGGTGGGGACGGTGGGCCGGACGGCGTCGAGGATCAGACGCGCGTCGAGCAGGAGGCGCGCCGGGCCCGCCGGGTTGACCGAGAGGCGGCCCTCGTCCACGGCGAGGTCGCGCACCAGGTCGGCGACGGTGACCGTGTCGTGCGCCAGGGCACCTTCGAACGGCTGGTGAGGTACGGCGGTGAAGAGCGGCACGGCGGGCGAACCGTCGGCCCCGGCAACCGTCAACGGGCCCCCGCCGGGTGCCCGGAGCACCACCGCCTCCGCACCCGCCAGCGCCTCCACGGCGTCGCTCAGCGGGCCGTATCCGGTGACGGCCAACTGCACGGCGGCGTCGACCGGATCGGTCGGCTCGGGCCAGCCCAGGGCCGACGGGGACGGCCGGTACTCCTCGTTCGGCTGCCACTCCGCGACTTCGCCGTCGAGCCCGGAACGCCATTCACCGGCCACGGCCCAGGGCGGCGGCGGGGCGGCATCGGTCCAGGCCGGATCGACGACGCCGATCCAGTGGTCCGGCGCCTCCCGCGCGGCCTCGCGGATGTGATCGGGAACGGGCGGAAGCTCCTGCCCGGCCTGCTCGTTGGTGTGCTGCATCTGGGTGCCTCGGTTCGCTTCCGTCATGACGCCTGGGGAGCCTCGTCTTCGTGCTGGAGGACCGCCGCGTACGACGGGTGCTTGAGCAATTCCTGCACCGCCTCGGGGGACAGGTGGCGGTGATGGGCGAGCACCGTCAGTACCTGCGTGTCGGTCAGCTCCAGCTCGCGCATGGTCAGGCCACCGGGAGCGAGGTCCAGCGCGGCCCTCGCGGAGATGAGCGGATCGTGGAGCTGGCGCAGATTCACCTGCCGTACGAGGACGTCCCGCACCGCGTACGTGTCGAAGACCCGGCCGAGAACATCGGCGGAGGAACCGTTCGAGTCCGTCGTGCCGTTGTCGCCATCCGCGTGCGGGGGCGGCGGAGGCGGTGGTGGCGGGGTAGTGGACGAGTCCGGGGACGGCTGGACTGCCGGCAGGACCGGGGACGCCGGGGGCGTCGACGGAACCGGGGTCGGCGGTGGGGCCGGGGGCGGCGACGAACCGTCACTGAGGGGCCCGTAGTCGTACTCGGTCACCCACCCGTCGGTGGCTTCGTCCTCGGTGTGTATCCGCGGCGGTGTCGCGTCGTCATCCGTGCCCGTGTCTGTTTCCGTCGTCGAGCCGTCGTTCCTCGCCGGGGGCCTGCTCCTGTGTATTCGTTTCGTCCGTCGGGTCAGTGGCGTTGTGGACGTGCTCGTCTCGTCGTCCCCGTCGTTGCCCGCCTCCGACGCGCTCTCGTCGTCGGTGGTGGTGTCGTGCTCGGAGTCCGTCCGGGATTCGGTGGTGGAGTGGGTTTCGGAGGCTGTGGTCGCGGGCGCCGGGGTCGTTGCTTCGTCGGTCGTGTCGTCGGGCGTGTTCTCGTTCTCGGACGGGACCGGGGAGTTGGTCCTGGAGGCGGAGTACGTCCGCAAAGGCGCCGCGTCGTCGTCCGTGTCCGTGTCCGTGTCCGCCGTCCAACCGTCGTACGTCTGGGGCGATTTGCGCTTTCGTATGTGCTTCGTCCGTTGCGACGGGGGTGTTGCGGACGTGTTCGTGTCGTTGTCCCCGTCGTAGTCCGTCTCCGACGCGGTCTCGTCGTCGGTGCTGGTGTTGTGCTCGGAGTCCGTCCGGGATTCGGTGGTGGAGTTGGTTTCGGAGGCTGTGGTCGCGGGTGCCGGGGTCGATATTTCGTCGGGGGCGTTGTCGATCTCGGACGGAGTCGGGGAGTCGGCCCTGGAGACGGAGGGTGTCCACGGTGGCACCGGTTCCGTGTCCGGTTCCGTGTCCGTCGTCGAGTCGTCGTTCTGCTCGGAGAGCTTGCGCTTCCGTATGTGCTTCGTCCGTTGCGACGGGGGCGTTGTGGACGTGTTCGTGTCGTTGTCCCCGTCGTAGTCCGTCTCCGACGCGCTCCCGTCGTCGTCCTGGTCGTCGTTCTCCGCGTTGGTCTCGGTCTCCTGGATGTTCTCGTCGTCGTCCTGGTCGTAGTTCTCCGAGCCCTCCGGGGCCTCCAGGTCCTTCGGGGTCGCCAGGTCTTCCAGCGCCTCCAGGTCCTCCAGCGCGTCCAGGGCCTTCGGGGCCTCCAGGCCTTCCGAGTCGTCGTCCGAATCCGACTGGTGGTTCGTCTCCCGGACCGTGGGTATGGGCGCCAGGGCCGCCTGGTAATGGCGGTCCTTGAGGTACAGCACGACATGCGCCGGGGGCGTCCCGGCGGTCTCGGGCTCGAAGTCCTGGAACGTGCCGTCGTCCCGGACGACCGTCACCCTGACACCGAAGGTCCGGGCCGCGAGCGCGGGCAACAGGTCCGCGGCCCCGTGGTTCCAGCCGCGCTCGTCGCCCGAGTCCCCGGCACGTTGCAACTGCGCCAGCGCGAGCGCCCTGCGCTCGCCGGCCGACAGCCGTGCGTACAGCGGCAGGGTGTGCGCATCGTCCGCGAACTCATGGGCCTCGGGCGACCCTGCGGCGAACGTGGGGCCACCGTTGGCCAGTTCCTCGGGGTCGAACCGATCGAGGAGATCCGGGGTCATGAAGTCCAGCAGGTCGCCCGAGTCGTTCGTCAGGGTGTCCGTCAACCGGTCGCGCAGCTCGGTGACGTCCGGCGTCGTGGCCGTGGCGCTGCCGGTCGCGCCCGGCAGCGTGGTGTTCGTGTGCCGCATCCCCGCAGCGAGCGCGTGGTAGAACGCGTCGCCGTCCTCGGGCACGTTGTGCAGTGTGTACGTCTCGCCGTCCGGGGAGACCAGCGTGTGCGGCGCGTCGACGGAGGGCGTCGCCGTCGCCGGGTCCGAGGTGAACGCCGTCCCGGTGTACTTGGGGAACGTAGTCGACGGCGTTTCGGGGGCGGTGAAGCTCACCGCGGGAGGCCGGGGGCCATTGCGCGGTGTGCGGTGGTACCACTGGGTGAGCCGGTCCGTCGCCGCCCGTACCCGCCGGAACTCCCGCATCGCGGCGCGGGCGCGCTCGGACAGCACCGTCATCTGTTCCACCTGCTCGGGAGTGGGGTCGGCGTCCCCGGTCGATTCGGTGACGGCGCGTCTGACCTTCCAGTACGCCTTGTCCGCGTCCACCCACGCCTTGCTCGCCTTCGTCACCGAGGTCCAGGCGGCGGTGACGTCGGACGGGAAGGTCGTGTCGTCGATCAGTCCGAGATCGCGGGCCACGTCCTCCCGCACCCAGGCCAGGACATTGGTCCGGTACTCGACGGTCTGCGACCTGCTGCCCTGGACGAACACACTGGCGGCCCGCCCGTGCGTGACCGTCGCCTCGCCCAGCCAGTCCGTGGGAATCGAGAACAGCAGTGCCCGGCCCGTCTTGGGCTTTATGTTCTGCTGGGTGCCGTCCGCGGAGGCGAGTTTGAGGGTCGTCGACTCACCGGTGTTGCCCCCGCTGCCGGTCGGCGCGGGCGAGACGGTGCCCACCTCCGGTACGGACGTGCCGACGGTCGCGCCGAGCGTCGTGCCCTGCGCACCGGTCTCCGTGACCGACAGGTCCGAACTCACGGTCTGCCGCTCGGGGCTCTCCATCGTGGCGTCCGCCGCCACGCTCAGCAGCACCGCTTCGCTCAACCGGGGCCGGGAGAACAGCCGGTAGCTGCCCTGGGTGTCCAGCGCGACGGTGGCGTCGTGCATCGTGGCGGCGAGGTAGCCGTTGCCCGTCGCGGTGTTGCCGAAGAAGGCTGCCGTCTGGGTGCTCGCCAACCCGTCGGACAGGGCCTGCCCCGAGGCCCGTCCCTGACGGGCGAGACCGGACTTCCGGGCCTTGCCCGTCGCCGCGGCCAGATTCGTGCCGGTGAGTTCGACGGTTCCGCCGCCGGACTTGGGCAGGTGCGGCAGATCGGTGTTGTGGGCCTTGGCCAGGGCGAGGTGGGCCGCGTCCAACGCCATGTCGGTGTCCGTGATCCGGCGTGGCATGAAGCCGTTGGCCGGCATGGTGAACGCCTTCGTCTGCCCCGCTCGTCGCCATCGCTCGATGGCCTCGTTCGTGAGCTGTCCCGGCCTTCGGACCGTGACCTTGGGGGGCTGGTTCCCCTCCGTCACCGGATTGCCGCCGGTGTTGTCCGCGGCGTACGGCACGGCCAGACTGAGCGGCAGCTGCTCCCGCAGGGTGCCGACCGGGAATTCCCGCGAAGGCACTTCCGTCCCGTCCGCGTTCACCAGCACCATGCGGATCCGATACGTGGTGAGGAAGTCGGCGAACGGCTCGTTGGGGTAGAACGTGTAGTTCTTCATGCGGCTCGCCGAAGTGGCGACCGTCTTCTGCTGGGTGACGGCGAGCGACTCGGAGAGGCTCGGACCGGCGGTGGGAGCGGCCGTGTTCTGGGTCCGCACCGCTTCGGTGACCGAGAGTCCGGTCGTGGTCGTGACCGCCTTGACCCTGTTCACCTCGACGGTCTCGGTCATGCCCAGGGTCTCCTGGAACGTGACACTGTGATCGATCCCGTCGAACGTCGCATCCTCCGGGATGAGTTCGATGCGTACCGTCGCACGCTGCGAACCGATGGACACCTCGCCGAGCTTCGTCCAGGCGGTGCGGGTCACCGCGGTGACCCCGCCCTTGGCGGCGGCCATCTGCTGCCGCAGGGCGAGCAGCGCACGGGGCGTCACCATGTCCAGGACGTGGTCCCGGCCGGCGTCGTCCACCCCCCGCGACTTGAGGAGTTCGGCGAAGTGCCGTGAGGCCGCGGCGGAGTCGAGGGAGTTGACCGGGAACGAACCGAACGGAGTGTCCTTCAGCCAGGGCGAGGGGGACCAGGCGTCCTCGCTGTAGGTGGGCGCGGCGGGCAGTGTGCTGCCGACCAGACCGAGGCGGTGCGCGACCTTCTCCGGCACATGGCCGAGCCAGCCGCCGGGCACGGTGAGTGTGAACCCCGCGAAGTGGGTGCGCAGCGCCGGCAGCAGGGCACGCAGCGGGCCGGCCAGCCCATTGGCGCGCGTCGTGAACCCGACCTCGTGATCGACGTCCGCGGTGACCAGGTACTTCAGGTTCTCGTCGTCCCGGTCGTTCTCCACCGACACGGTGTTCGTCGCGGTCGCGGTGCTTCCCTTGGTCCACGCCCCGTTCAGGACGAGCCCGTACGTACCGACCAACGAGGGCCCCTGGTCGTGGCTGCGCGCGTAGGCGACCCCGAGGTTGAGCTTGGCCACCGTGACCGAGGTCCGCGCATGGGTGACCTGGGTCTCGGCGCCGAGCGTCACCTCGGTCTCCACCGCGACCGGTTTCGACTGCACGACCGGATTCCGCAGGGTGACACGATGGACGAGCCGGCCGATCCGGTTGACGTACGGTCCGGCGCCGAACAGCTCGACCATGCGCATGCCCGCACGGCTGATCGACTGGTCCAGGAACGAGGCCAGGACCTGCGGCTGGAACTGGCGCATCACCGCGTCGTGCGGAGCGGCTCCGTGCAGGCTGAACTGCCAGGCGTCGCCGGAGCCTTCCTTGAGCGCGGTCTCCACGCCCCGGCTCAGCTCGGAGCTGCCCGCGACGGCGATGACCTGGTGGGGCAGATCGCCGAACGGAGCCGGCGCGGTCTCCTGATCTCGGAGCTCGATCTCCTCGGCGTTCTCCCCGGCGTTCTCCCCGGCGTTCTCCTCGTCGTTCTCGTGCGGGTTCGCCTGCGCACCGGTGACCCGGCCCGGGTCGGTCACGACGGCCGGCTTCTCCGGGTCGCCCAGCAGCTTACGGACGTCCTCCGTGTTCAGTGTGACGGCGACGGGGGCGGCGGCGGGCGGTGTCGAAACCTGTTCCTGCTGCGGGCGTGGGGCGGTCGGCGGGATGTGCTCGTCGGGCACGTCGAGCAGGATCCGTCCGGTCACCGCCGGACGGCGTGCCGTGCCACCGATCAGGTCGACCTCCGCGTTGCGTCCCACGGAGAGCCCCGTGCCGAGCACCCCGAGCACCCGCAGCGGCTCCCGGAACCGCCAGTACCCGCCGCTGGTGACGGTCACCGACAGCTGGTAGCTGAACACATGGGACGGGCCCGACGTGGCGTGCAGGGGCTCGTACGAGACGGTGGCACCGGAGCCGGTCTTCCGGGCCTTCTGCCAGCCGAGTCGTCCGGCCGGGGTGATCACTCCGCTGTTGATCGGCTGCTTGAACGCGTCGGCGTTGTTCTCACGCGCCGATATGCCGACGTCGACCCCGATCTCCCTGGTGTGGGACACGGTGGCCGAGCTGTCCAGCCGCTGGGCTCCGGGGGTGCTGCTCCGCAGGATCAGCTCGTTGCGCGTGCCCTCGTAGCGGCGCCCGGTCAGTTCGCCCTTGGCCCGGATCCAGCGGTACTTCCGCTTGGTGCCCGTGTTGTCGACGAGCCGGATCGGGATTCCGTCGGTGGTGAAGGACTCCAGCTGCCCCGCCACACTGTGATGGCTCAGGGCGTCCATCACAGTCAGGGTGTTCTGCAGGGCGGCGCTGAAGTGGTTCTTGCCCCGCCAGCCCTTCGACTTGTCGTCGGGGGTCGTGAAGTCCGCCAGCGGGGCGACGAGACCGGGGTGCTGCTGGGCGATGGCGGCGATCACACTCTCCGTCAGCCCGTTGAGGAACGCTGCGGGCGGCGGTGTCGTGGACTGGGCCGCGGGCGGCGTCGTGGGCGGTCCGGTGGTGTCCGTGGCAGCGCCCTCGACGGAGTCGGTGTCGGGGAGGAACGCCTCCACCCGCGCCATGCCGAGCAGCGTCGGATGATCCTGGGGCAGATAGACCGGGGCCGGGGGCTCACCGGTGTTCGGCGGTACGGGGGTGACAGGGGTGACGGAACTGCTGCTGCCGCCGTTGTCGCTCTCGGCCTGGGCGGAGTTGAGGGCCGCGTGTTCCGCGGAGCGGGTACGGAGCTTCGTACCGTCGTCCCAGCCGGCCAGGCGGCGCGCCTCCGCGCGGGTCATCCGGTCGAGGGTCCAGACGTCGAACTCGGTGGCCCTGTCCTGTCCGGACTTGCGGACGTGGACGGTCTTCTTCACCAGGTACAGCTCGGTACGCACCTTCTTGGCCCGTCCGACGATCTTGCGGCTGCCCGAGCCGCCGAAGCCGGTGGTCCGGGTGGACCGGTTGCCGAACTGGACGAAGCCGCCCAACTGGAGGCGCGGCTGGGCGGCGCTCGTCGCGTACTCGTCGAAGGAGAAGCTGGGACCGACGGTGAACTGGAGGTCCTGGCTGTACGCCGTCGACGTGCTCCGGTCGTTCTTGATGACCCGCTGAATGGCGTTGCGCAGCTCTGCAGAGTCGGTCTCCGAGATCTGGGTGGCCTCGACCGGCACGATCTTGTCCACGGCGAACACACCGCCGGGCTGCCCGGATTCCGTGAACATCGGCTGACTGGTGACCGTCCCGTGCGCCATCCGGTCCGCGGTCCGGATGAAGTTCTCCGAGCTGAAGAAGCGGGTGATCTCCGCGTGCATCGACGAGCCGACGACCGCCTTGGCCTGGCCCACCGCCCATTCCTGGATCGCGGCCACCGAGCCGTGTCCCTCGGTGTGCACCATGCGGTAGTCGCTGTGCTCGCCGAGCCGCATCTTCTGCGGTGCGTGCTCGTGACTGCGTTTGGCGGTCAGGTTGTCCGGCAGACGCAGCAGCAGCCCGTCCTTCACACCGAACGTGAGAGTGGTCTGCGATCCGTTGTCCCGGACCGGTGCTGTGGACCGGGTGGCCGGCCTGATCCGTTGGGTGAACTGCTTCAGCTTCCCGTACTTCTCGGGCGCCGGGTCCGTCAGCTCCACCCTGTACATCACATCGCTCAGGTACAGATGCGATTCGTCGGAGTGACGGCTCTCGACCTGGCTCAGGGTCTGGTCCTGGAGGTTGAAGTCGACCGACTTCGTGAAGCCCAGAGTGAGGCCCACCCGCCCGAACATGTTCGCGGGGCCGATCGGTGGTCCCAGCGGAACCGCCACGCCCAACTGCCTTGAGGAACTTGCCGTTTCGGACTTCCCGGAAGTGATCTGGCTGCGGTGGATCTGGTCCACCTTCACCGGATCGAGCGAGATCGCCCCGCCCTTCTCGTTGGTGATCATGGACCAGGGGGCCTGCGGCCGTTGGGAGACCCGCAGTTGGCGGATGCGCCCCGAGGTGTCCTTGAAGGGGGCGGAGACCCAGCCGTCCCCGTGGAACAGATGGGGCGTCTGCCTGAGCGCCCGTTCGAGTTCGGCGAGCGGGTTGTCGGTGGTGCCGGGGTTCCGGGCGGGGACCGGCAGGGCCGAGCCGGCTATGCGCCTCAGTACGTTGTCGACACCCCGCTGGATCACCTGGCTCTGGCCGTAGGTGAAGGCGGAATCGTCTTCCACACCGTCCCCGGTGATGTACGTGGGCAGTGTCAGATCGCCCGGGAACCGCTGGACCGTTCCCCGGGCCGGGGCGGGCAGCATGTTGTCGTCGACCTCGGCGGGGCGATCGGTGTCGAGCTGGGCCGCCACCAGCTGGACCACAGTGGTGGAGGCATCGGTGTCCGTGGATGTGGACACCTGCTGCGCCTGTTGAGTCACCTGTGTCTGTTGTATCTGCTGCGACTGCTGTGCCGACGCGGGTTCGACGACGTCCTGCGTGAGGTCGCGGGACGGGGACCGGAGGTCGTCCTGCGACGATCCGGCCGCCGGTCCGTTCCCGCCGGATTCCTGGTTGACCCGGTCGAAGAGGGCGGAGTACCGGTCCAGGCCCGGTGTGCCCCGTCCTGCCAGCTCCTCGCTGATGCGGCGCAGCAGATCGGGCGTCATCCGCCCGTCACGGTAGGGCGCCCAGACGGTGTCGTCGCCCCCGAAGCGCTCACTGTCCAGTGCGCCGAGCGCCGCCAGCAGCGCATCGTGGTCGGGGGACTGCCCGATCTGCGTACCGAAGGTGCCGCGCAGCGTACGTACGAGCTGGAGCGTTCGCGTCGTGACCCAGGGACTGGGGGCGCCCTCCGACGTCGTCGCGGGACTGGAGGAGCTGGTCCCGGCCGCGGTGTCCGTGGCATTTGTGGTGCCCGCCGGGGGGAGCAGGCCCGCCGTGCGGGCGAGCGCGGTGAGTTCGGCGCCGGTCGGTTCCGGGGTGTACGTGATCCACTGGCCGGAATTCTCCGCGTCGTCGCGGAAGAGGACCGGGCGCGGCTGCTGCTCGGAGTCGAGCGCCGTACCTGCGGAGGTGGTGGGGGCGTACACCGGCCGGCCCGTCACATTGGCGACGTGCTGGGCGACGGAGAGCCCGCCGTGCGTGGGCGAGGCGCCGGTGGAGCAGGCGTACAGCACGATGGGGCGGTCCTTCGGACCGAGGTCGGTGGAGTGCTCCAGGTAGCGGCCGAGCTCCCTGCCGCTGACCACGATGCTCGTCCCGTCCTGCCGCGTCAGCTTCACCCGGGTGGGAGTGCCGTGCGCCGCGAAGAACGACACCTTCTGGCCGCTCCAGGGGGTCCGGCGCTGCTTGCGGTACATGGACGATTCGCTGTGGTGGTGGTCCTGGAAGGTGTCGGAGGTGATGACGGTGCTGTAGCGCTCGTTCCGGGCGGCCCAGTCGGACAGGGTGTACGACGCGAGGAGCGAGGAGCCGGACGAGCCGGTCGCGACCGTCTGCTTGACGATGTCGTCCGAGTCGGTCGTGGCGTCGTCCGCCGAGCGGGCGGACCTGAGTACGAGCCGGGGAGGAACAATTTCGGAGGAGTCGCTTACATCGGACGGTTGCACGGCCGACCCGGAGGCGTTGTCCGGTGTTGTTCCGGGTCCGATGTCGCCGAAGAACCCGAAACCGAAGTCCGTGTCTCCACCGAAGTCACTGTCGTAGTCGCTGCTGGTGTCGCTGTCGGTGTCCTCGATCTCGCCCCCGCCCTCGTTCTCGTTCTCGTCTCCGTCGTTGTTCTCGTTCTCGTTCTCGTTCGGGGATGTGTTCTGCTGTCGGCTCTCGGTGGCCGGCCGATTGCCGGCGGGGCTCTGCGAACGGCTGGATGTCGGAGTGGACCTGCTGGACGTGGCGACGGAATGGGGCCCCGAGCGCTCGGAGTACTCGATGTCGTCGTCGGAGTCGTCGACCCGGTCCCAGTCGGTCTGCCAGCGAGGCGTCTCCTGCTGGTTGTTCCCTTCCTGGCCCTGGACGAGGGACTCGGTCCGGGGCAGAGCCGGACGATCGGTGAGCACCAGGCGAAGTGCCTGCAGGGTCTGGTCGTTGTCCGGGTCGTGCGCCTTGGCCCGCAGGCCGGCGAAGTAGTCGTGGAGCCGGGAGCCGGCCTGCCTCAGTTCGTCTATGGCCTCCGCTATGACCTCGGCCGCTCCCGGTTCCGGCACGACCGACAGGTGGTCCATCGCGTTGCGGACCTCGACCAGATGCTCGGCCCGGAGCTCACCCAGCCGGGTTCGCAGCGTGGCCAGTTGCTCCTGGCTGATGGTCGCGGTGCGGCCGGTGTACCCGACGTCCGCGATCATGGCGACAACGTCCGCGCCGTTCCCGAGCACCGACTTGAGTTCGCCGACGCTCAGCACCCCGTCCGCCTTGAGGCGCATCCACTCGTCCTGCGTCAGGACGTGTCCGTCCCCGTCCCTGGGCAGGGCCGACGTCACGGACTGGGCCGTGTGAACGTTCTGAAGCGCCTTCCACGCGCGCGTCGGCTGCTCGCTCGTCAGCTTCGCGGCCCTGCGCCCCCACTGGCTGGGATGGGTGATGGCCTTGGTCACCTGTTCGAGGTGGCTCGCCGCGACCTCGTCCAGCCGGTCGTACGGGGTGTGGTTGGTCAGCGCGGAGAAGTACGGGCGGCCCAGCAGCTGCATCAGGTTGGTGGTGTTGGCACCTTCCAGCACCGCAGGCAGCGTGCCGAGCTGGAAGACCTGCCGGAACACGTCCTGCGGGAGGCCCGCGCTCTGCACGACGAGGACGTCGTTCGGCCTCAGCTGTTCGAGTTGTTCGCGGAGGTCGGGTGCGGTGATGTCGGTACGCCTGAGCTGCGTGTCCGTGTGCACGGGAGCGAAGTCGACCGTGGTGCGGCCGAACGAGAGGATCACGGACGGCCTGTCGATCCCGGATCTGCTGATTCCGGCGGCCAGGGTGCTGAGCGCCGACGCCCGGCCCGACTCGGTGACGTTGTGGAGGCCGTAGACCGGCATGACCTCGGTGCCGTTCTCGTGCACGGCCCGGACGATCTCCTTGAGGCCCTCGGCGACGTCGGAGGCGGTGACCCGCCGGTCGATTAGGTCATTGAGCTCGTCCTGGGTGAGGAGCGGGGTGTGGAAATTGAACAGGGCGTCGGGTGCGATGGTGTTGCCGGACGACTCGGATTCCTCCAGATCCGTGACCTCGACGTCGGAGTCCGGGGACGGCCTGCTGTAGAGATAGCGGTGCGAGGTGTCCCAGGCGTACGGCTTGAGCACGATCGCCCGGTCGATCCCCAGAAAGTTCAGGAACTGCTCCGCCACCTCTTCGCCGCCGTCGAGCCGGTCGCTCGCCGCGACCATGACCAGCCCTTGAGCCCCGGGCCTCCCGGAGGCCCGGGGATCGGGCACCGGCCGGTCGGGGTCGAAGGTCTGGGTCTGCCAGGTGACACGGGCGTTGAGCTCGTCACTCAGCAGCAGCGCGAGCTTCTGCTGCACGTTGGCCGGGGCGATGGCGGTGATGGGCCCCTGGTAGCCCAGCTCGTTCAGGGAGTCCATCAGCATCGTGGCGGCGGCCTGATGACCGAAGTTGGCCGCGTCGTCGATGAAGATCGTGACACCGCCCTCGGTGTCGTTCAGCTTCTGCCGCAGCTCCCTGCGGAGGCCGATCTCCTCCGGCGACGGTGCGGCCCCCCGGCGGTGCGCGGCGATGTCGTCGAGCAATTGCTGCGTCGGGGGACCGGGGGTGCCGAGGAGCTGCGACCACAGCTGATGCTCCGGCACCGTGGCGGTGTGGGGGGTGACCTGCGGGGTGGACGAGGAGCCGGCGTCGGACAGAGCCTGTCCGTTGTCGGACGAGCCGTCCTCGGTGAGCAACCCAGTGCTGGGCTCGGTCTCGTTCTCGTTCTCGGTCTCGTTCTGGTTCTGGTTCTTCGAGGCGTCGGTCTGCGAATCGGGCTGTGTGTCGGGCTGCGCGGACGGTGTGCCGGCCTTCTGCTCCGACTCGGGCCCGGTCTCCTGCCGGCCCCCCTGCTCCTCGACCTGTTCCTCGTCCCGCTCTTCGCCCTGCTGTGCGTCGGGCGGCCGGTGGCCTTGAGTGGGAGTCGGGTTGTGGCTCGGTTTCGGGCCGCCGTGCGAATCGGAGTTCGCCGGGGGGACCGTGCGCTCGTCGGGAGTCTGCTGGGACTCCTCCTCGGCGCCGTTCGTGTCGTCGGTGTCGTCGTGGGGAGAGGTGGGGCCGTGGTCGTCGTTGCTGGAGGTGTTGACGGACCCTTTGCTGGCCGCCCCGTTGGAGCCGGACGGCCCCGACGAGCCCGACGACGGAGACTTCGATGTCGGCCCCGTGTGCTCGTCGTTCCCCGTCTGCCCCGACTCGTCCGTCGCCCCGGTCTCCTGCGTCGACTCCGTCTGGTTCGGGGAACCGGCGCCGTTCGTGCTGCCGCCGTTCTTCCCGCTCCCCGAGCCCCCGCCGCTCCCGGTGCCGGTGCCGGTGCCGGTAGTCACCGTGTTCCCGGTGCCGGAGTCCGTTCCGCTCCCTGAGTCCGTTCCGCTCCCGGACTTCGGCCCTGTGCCGTCCCCGTCCGACTGGCTCGACGTCGGCACGTTCTTCTCGGTGAAGTTGTTCTTCACCCAGGTACCGGGCTTGGACGCGCCGTTCCCCAGCAGATGCTCGGCCTTGCTGCTGATCCCGGAGCCCAGGAAGGTGTCCCAGCTCGTCGTCCAGTTCCCCGTCATGAGACCACCGGCCACGATCTCCGCGACGGCCTCCGAGCCACCGGAGGTCAGGAAGTCCTTCGTGTCGTTCAGCGCGGTGTTGGCCAGGTTCTTCGGGGAGAACTTGCTCGGCCGGGGCGCCTTGTCCGTCACGTCCTTGGTGAGGTTCTTGACCGGACCGTTGCCCGTGAAGTTCTTCAGCAGCTTCCCGAGCCCGGACGAGAACGCGCTGTGGAAGAACCCCGCGAACGCGCCGAAGACACCGTCCTGTGCGATGGCCTTCCAGTCGAACCCCTTCGGCCGGCGCCCGTCGGGCCCCGCCATCATGAGGGCGAGACGCACCGCGAAGGTCTGGAACGCCTCCTGGAACGCCTCGCTCAGGCTCGGCATCAGATGCGTACGCTTCAGCAGCGTGTCCAGCACCGTCAGCAACACCACTCGGCTGCGCGCCTTCGCTACCGCCGCGTCGCTCGCCGAGGCCCCGCCCGAGAAGAACGACATCACGAAGATGACCAGCAGCTCGATCATCAACCTGATCAGCTCGGCGATGATCTGCCACTTGGACTCGATGATGTTCATCGACGTGTCGGTGCGACCGTCGCCGATGGTCTTCAACTGGTCGGAGAAGTCCCGGAGATGGTTGGTGCCCCCATTGTCGATGAACAGTTTCATCGACTGCAGATAGCTCGCGCCCACCTTGGGCGGGAGCGACCTGCTGATCCCGACGACCGACTGCTCGATCTCACCGGACAGGTCGGTGAGACGGTCGGCGAGCCGGTGGTACGGCCGCCGGCTGGCGTACGCCAGGTCCTCGTCCGCCTGCAGCAACCGCTCGCCGATGAGGACGAAAAGCAGGTTGTTCAGCTCGGGCGTCGCCTTGATCGACATGGGGCCGTGCTCTCTGCCGTCAGCGCTTTCCGCTGTTGTTGGGCTTGATCCGGTGGTCCCGGATGGCGTCCAGGATGTTGTTCTGGTTGGACGTGATCGACTTCAGGTTGACCGAGGTCCCGTGCGCCACACCGTTGACCGCTTCGGACAGGGCGATCGCCGTCTCGCTGCTGCTCTCCCGCTCCTTCTGCTCCTGCGGGATGACCTCCTTGGCGAAGCTGTCGTCCTGCCCCGGCCAGTCGCTCGTGGCACGTACGTCGACGACGAAGTCGTCCACCATCGCGCCGATCGAGGTGCTGATCGAGAACATCTGCCGCAACCCGGCCTGGATCCGGGCGGGTTCGGCGAAGTATCCGTCGCTCATGGGGTGTTCAGCGCTCCTCGTCCTCGTCGATCTCGTCCCGCAGTCGGCGGCCCGACTCCTGCCGGGCCCGCTCCTGTGGGTCCTGGAGCACCTCGGGCCCGAAGATCCGCGCCCAGTCGATGTCCACCCCGGTGAGCTCGGGCACCGCGGTGCTGGGCCGGGTGAACGGCTCGAAGGTCTCCATGACCTGCCGGGCCATCTCCGCACGCGCCCGGCCGAACGCGTCCAGCACGGCGTTCGACAGCTCGCCGGGCGACATCGTCCGGTACTTCCCCTCCAGGAACCGCAGCGCGGTCAGCTCGCCCTGCGGCCCGACCGTGACCTCCACCGACCGGTCCGCGGACCGCACGGTGCGGGTCGCCTGCCGCAGTTCGGCCTCGGCCTTCGCCACCCCCTTCTCGGTGGCCTCCAGCTCGGCCATCGCCGTGGCGAGCCGGGCCTCCACGGACCTGGCGTACGGCGAGACCTCACCGCGCCCCGCGCTCTTCGGCGCCTCGTCCATCGCTCCGCCCATCAGCCCGCTCACCGCCCGATCACCGTGGGCGTGCCGCCCTCTTCCGCGCCCCACACGTCCTCGTCCTCGGCAACCCAGTGCACCCGGTCGCGTTCACCGCTGCCGGTCGCCTGCCCGCCCTGGGTGCCGCCGCCCGTACCGCCCGCGACGGCCGTGGAACTGGTGGCGGTACGGGCCCTGCGGGCACTGCGCTCCTCGTCCGCGCCGCGCCGCCCGCCGGAGCGGGACGATCCGCCGCGCGTGCCGGGGCCGCTCTCCGTCAGGACGTTGCGGACGCGTTCGCCCGACGAGCCGCCTGCCTGCCCACCGGCGCCCATGCCACCCATCCCGCCCATGCCGCCCATCCCGCCCATCGGCATCATCGGGTTGAGAGGTGTGGAGCCGTCCGACGACGCGCCCGAACCCGAACCCGAACCGATGCCCGTGTCCGGCAGGGAGGCCGGGGGCCGGCTGCCGGTGGCGCCGGGCGGCGCTCCCAGCGTCCCGCCCGGGTGGAAGGTGCTGTCGTACTCCTCGTAGTCGCCGTTGCCGGAACGGTTCTGGCCGCCGCCGGACGAGGAGTTGTTCAACGAGGTGTGGGAGTTCCCACCGAGGGAGTTGAGGTCCCGGTTGAGGTCCCGGTCCAGGGCGTGGTTCAGATCGCGATTCAGGTCACGGTTCAGGTCGTGATTGAGATCCTGATGGGTCGGCGGGGGAGTGAGGTGGTTGTTGGTCTTCGGCGGCCACTGGTACTCGGTCCTCGGATTGAGGTCGGTGACCGTCTCCTTGCCGTTCTTGTCGATGCTCGTGACCTTGCCGGTCTCCGGATCGACGATCTGCCGGCTGCCGTCCTTGAACGTGGTGGTGAGCGTGCCGTCCTTGTTCAGCTTGGTGACACTGCCGTCCGGGTTGGTCACGCTCTGGCCCGGGTTGAGGTCCTGCACCGTGGTCCTGCCCTGGTGCGGTGTGACCGTGTACTTCCCGGTCTTCGGGTCGTACGTCACCCGGTCGCCGTTCGGGTACGTTGTGACCAGATTGCGGTTCTTGTCGAGCGAGGTGGTCCCGCCGCCGGGGCTCAGGACCGAATTGCCGGGGAGGCTGGGCGGCGGAATCGTCGGGTTCAGCGGGCCGGTGTGCGTCGTGTCCCCATTGCCCTGGGTCGGGTCGCCGTTGCCCGGGTTGAGGATCTTGTCGATGTTCTTGTTGAGGTCGCTCGTCACGTCCTTGCCGGTGTCACCGCCGGGGCCGTTGCCCGAGCCGCCGTTGAGATCCTTCGTCTCGGTGTTGCCCCCGAGCAGATCCTTCAGACCGTCCGGCCCGCCACCGAAGTCGTTGAGCGACTTGGTGACGTTGTTCCCCATGTCACCGATGCCCTTGTTGAGGTTGTCCAGGGCCGTGTTGAGGTCCTTGCTGCTCTTGTCCGCCTCCTCCTTCGCCTTCTCGGTCTTCTCCTTGGTGTAGAACTCCGTGAGCGACCCGGTGTTCTTGGTGGTGAGCGGCGACTCGAACGGCGTGGTGGCGTCGATCCAGGAGTTGTTGAGATCGGACAGCACCGTCATCGCCGTGCCGTTCAGGCCGGCCTGGAGCCCCTCGATGTCCGGGTGCGGCTGCTCGATGAAGTCGTTCCACCGCTTGACGGCCTCATTGCCCACCGCGGCCCAGTTCTGGATGTCGGTCAGATCGCCGTACGTCGGATGCGGCTCCTGGAAACCGTCCTTGGTGGAGTACGTCGTCGTGGTGGTGGGGTTGATGACGTTCCCGGTGGAGGTCGTCGACGTGATGAACGGAATGTTGTGCTGGGTCAGCCAGTTCAGGATGTCGTCCAGGACCTGGATCAGGTGGAAGTGCGGGTCGTGCTCGTTGCGCCCCATCCACGCGTTCCAGGCCGTCCGCAGCGACTTCGCCTGGGTCAGCAGCGTCTGCTGCGCCGCCATCAGCTGCTTGGAATGGTTGGACTTCGGTGTGAACGCGGGATCCCCGACCGCGTCGAACTTGTCCCCCGCGCCCAGCTGTTCCTTGTAGTTGTCGTAGTTCCCGTTCAGCTGATGCACCAGCTGCCAGAAGATGCCCGCGGCCTGGCCCTTCCAGGCCGACTGCTCGCTGCCCAGCGATTTCTCCCACCCCGCGAGGACCGCCGCCTGGTCGACGAAGAACTGGGCCGCCCGGTCGAAGGCCTGGGCGGTGCGCTGGAAGGAGTTGAGGTCCACCACATTCGCGTCCGGCACCGAGGCGCCGTTGAAGGACGCGCCGTGCGTGGTCTTCGAATCGATCAGGGCGCCCAGGGCCGCCCCCGGCCCTCCCATGTACTGGCCGAGCGGGCCGATGTCGAAGTCGTCGCCGTACTTGCCCTTGTACTTCCCGCCGCTCAGCGACTCATTGGCCTCCAGCCCCCGGCTGCGCCCCTTCTCCGACATGAAGGAGCCGATGAAGACCAGCCGGGCGTGGTACATCTCCACGCGGCCGTTCTTGTTGGAGTAGAAGTACAGGTCGTAGTCCTGGCCGTCGCTCTTCAGCGAACCCTGCGTGGCTGCGTTGATCACCGACTGGACACCGATCTTGTCCAGGCTCATCCGGAAGAGCGGGCTCTTCTCCTTGCTGCTCAGGCCGGTGAACAGGCCCTTGCGGCTGGGCATCGGATAGCCGGTGAGCTTGGTGACGGCCTGCCCCCAGTAGTCGTCGGCGTCGTAATTCTGTGAAGTGGGGGTCGACATGCGGAACGCTCCGGGGGCGAAGAAGGAGGATCGGGGCGGGCGGGAGAGGAGGCGGTGCACAGACGGGCCGGCCCGGACCGCCAAAGCGGCCCGGGCGGATCGCCGGAGCGGACCGCCCCCGGCGGGGGCGGGCGGGTCAGGTACCGGTCTTGGTGGTCGGACCCAGTTCCTTGTCCACGTCCGAGAAGATGTCGAGCAGCGCGGCGCCGTCGATCGATTCGAGACTCTTGCCCTGAGTGCTGAGCAGCTTCTCGATGGTCGTCAGCAGATCGCTCTTGATGTGCTTGAACAGCGTCTGCTGACTCTCGAAGATTTCGTCCACGGAGCCGGCCGCCTTCTTGACCGCCGCCACCAGGGACTGGCCGTGCACACTGTCGTCCGTCCCCATCAGACCGATGGCCAGCGCCGGGTCCTGCTGGAGCGTCCCCGGGGTGGTACGCCCGTCGAGGATGCTCTTGAGCGCCCTGAGACCGTTGGGGTCGTCCTTGCGGATCTTGTCCAGCGCCGTCTGGAAATCCGTGACGTCGTTCTCGGCGAACGACTTGAGGCTCTTGCCGTCGAGGTGGGTCAGATCGGCCATCGGGGGCTCCCGCTCAGCGGCCGATGGCGATCTCGGACCACATCTGCGACAGCGAGTTCTCGCTGTACTTGTAGTTGCCCGAGATGTCGGTCAGCAGGGCCGCGTGCGAGTTGAGCAGCGTTTCCATGTTCCGCACCGCCTGGTCCCAGGCGGCCTGCTTCTGCCGGTAGGTGTCGGCGTCGGAGCCGTACCACGTCTTGCGCAGCTCGCCGAGCTCCGCCTCCAGGGACGCGAGGGTCCGGGCGATCGCCTGGGTCTGGCGGACCATGTCGTCGCCGGCGTTGTTCATGTGGCCGTAGTCGACCAGGATGTAACCGTCGGTCAGATTGTCGGGCATCGGGGAGACCTCGCTTCACTGCCTGGGAAGAGTGCCCCGCCGCGATGGCGGCGAGGGGTGCCGGTCGTCCGGCGGACGGGACGACGGGATCCGTCGTCCAGGGCGGTTCCTACGCCATCAGGTCGTCGAACGCCTTCTGCGAGGCGCTGTACGCCTGGTTGATCGCGTCGTTGGACGAGCCCTGTGTCTTGCCGTGCTCCACCAGGCTGGTGTTGAGCTTGTCGACCATGTCCTCCAGGTTGCGGAGGATGATGTTGACCTGGTCGTCCCACTGCTTCAGCAGGGCCCCGTACTGGCCGCCGTCGCTGCCCTGGTACCCCTTGCTCAGGTTGTTGCGGGTGTCGTCGACGTCCTGGCGGGACTTGAGGATTCCGCTGTATGCGGCCTCAAGCGCCTGAATGCCGTTCCTGGTCGAGCTCTCGCTCGACTGCTGGAGGTTGCCGCCCGGTGCCGCCTGAGCGCCTGCTTCTGCCACGGTGTCTCCCATGCCTCAACTGCTGGATGGCGGTGATCCTATGATCAGATCCGTGGTGTGCTCAATGATCCTCGTCCGCATCTGAGCTTTTCCTGAGGATCCATCAACTTCTTTTACCCGTCGGCAATGTTCCGTTGCCCTTGCCGACGCTCCGGTCACCCTCCGCCTGCGGGCAGGAGGGCGCCGTGGTGCCCACCGTGCGCCCCGCCGCGGCCGCTTCCGGGCTCAGGTCGGGACCGGACGGCAGCATCGCCAGGAGCGGTGACGGGAGCGCCTGGGCGGTGGCACCGTCGTACCCCAGCGCCTTCTGCGCCGCCTGGGAGAGCAGGCGGTACTTCACCCCGTCGTCGGCGACGAAGTAGGTGGTGGAGCCGACATCGGTGCCACCGGCGCCCAGCGCCTTGACCAGCGCCCCGTGCCCCGGACGTACCGCCGTCGCGTCCACCGGCAGACAGGCCGGGACGATGTGCTCCGGCGACGCCGCGGAGGCCGGCGGCAGCGCGCCGAGCGGGACCAGCGCACCGGTCACCCGGGTGCCGTCCCCGTGATCGGGCCGCACCCGGGCACAGGCCGCCCAGCCCGCCGGAACGGCCTCGGCGCGCGGCGGCGTGGCCGGCAGACCGGCCGGCACGGGCTCGCTGCCCTCCGCGCCGGGCGCCAGCCCGGCCTTCACCTCGGCCGCGCCGATCACCACCGCGGCCGGGGCCGCGCCGCCGTACGCCCGGTCCTTGGTCTCGGCGGCCCCCAGAGCCAGTGCCGCCCCGGTCTCGGTCAGCGGAACCAGCCCCTCCTTGCGCAGCAGGTAGTACTGGCGCGCCGCCCCCGGAGTGTGCGACTGGAACACCTGCCCGAGCTTCGACGGACGCCCGCCCAGCGACGGCCCCGCCCCACCGCGGCCGGGCACGGCCGGCGGCACCAGGTCCGGCCCCTGCACCAGCGCGTCCAGGAACGCGGCAGACACCGGCCGGGGCGTCACCGACCCGTACCCCAGCGACACCGCGGCGCTACCGCTCCGGTCCAGCCGCAGCCGGCTGCCCTGCCAGACCAGGTACCGGGCCCGGTCCGGCCCCGACACCACCAGGCCCTGCCCGGCACCCATCCCGCGCCCCTCGACCGGCGCACCGGCCACCAACGCGGTGAACGCACCGCTCCCGCCGGTGGCACCGCCCGAACCCCCGGCCCCCGCCCCGGCCTCCGACGCCAGCACCGAGCACACCTGCCACGGGTCCTTCTCCAGGTCCCGCACACCGGGTACGGAGTCCGGCGCACCCGGTATCCCGACCGGGGCCCCCACCGCGGTGCCCTTCAGCGACGACGTGCCCACGTCCTCGGACTTCAGCTTCCCGTCGCCGACCAGCAGCGCGGAGGCGTAGTTGCGCACCGGACGCAGCCGACCGTCCACGTACACGTAACGGGCACCGGTCTCCCGGTTCACCACCAGCGTCCCCGACGCCCGCCACGCGTCGTTGCCGCCGGGGGACATGAGGCCGTACACCAGCGAACCGGCGGCCACCAGCGCGGTGATCACCACACCGACCAGCACCCCGCGGGTGGTCCGCCCCAGCGGGCTCTCCGGGGCGTCCGGGTCGGCGAGCAGCATCCCCGAGGTCAGCCGGCCCATCACGAAGGTGTGGGCCTGGACCTGGTCACGCTTGGACTGCATGTCGCATACCTTCCGGGTCAGCCGTTGATCGCCCGGAGCGCGGCGAAGACGCCGAGCACCCAGAGCGCGAGCGGCAGCAGGCTGATCGCCAGCGCCGAGTGCAGCAGTTCGGCCGCGCGGCCCCAGTACGGCACCAGCCGGCGCCCGGGCACCGTCCACGAGACGATCGCCAGCAGCGCGGTGAACGCCACGAGCCCCGCCACCAGCAGCGGCCGCTCGTCGGCCGTCAGGGACGCGGCGAGGGCCAGGGTCAGCAGCGCGGCGCCCCAGATGCCGGGCAGCAGCAGCGCGAGCCGCTGCGGCACATTGACCATGCCGCGCCCGTGCAGCAGCAGAAGCAGCGAGAGCACCGAGGCGGTCAGCGTCTCCGGCAGGTTCGGATCGTCGGCCAGCACCACGAGGGAGGCCGCGCAGACGGTGCCCGCCGCCCCGTAGAGCGCGGTCATCCAGCCGCTCGCCAGCTCGGTGCGGGCGGTCACATCACCACCCGCGTAGGGCTCGATGCCCTCCTGGAGCTGCCGCGAATTGGTCGGCAGCGAAGGCATCCGCATCCCCGCCAGCTTGAACGCCAGGGCCGGAACGAAACCACCCAGCACCACCGCCAGCGCGGCGAGCACCGTCGCAGCGCCGTCCATCGTCAGACCGGCGGGCCCGGCCAGCGCCCCGCCCAGTGCGACGGCGCACCAGAACACCGCCGTCGCCAGGAAGAACGGCACGGACACCGCCGCGAGCGCGAGCCCCAGCACCGCACCACCCGCACCGGCGGCCCCCGCCGCCAACAGCCGCGCCCCGAGCACCTGATGCACATCGGGTCCGCCCAGATCGCCGCCCGGCAGCAGCCAGCCGGCCAGCGCCAGATACGGACTCGCCATCGACCCGAGCACCGCGGCGGCCGCCGCGTCACCCACCGCCCGGCTCGCCGAGGCGGCCCCGGCCAGCAACAGCGCCCCCACCGCACCCGCCCCGGCGGCACGCACCCCGGCCGGGCCGCCCGGCCAGGCCAGCAGGGCCAGTCCGGCGACCAGCGTCAGCACGCACAGGGCACGCAACAGCCGCCGGCTGGAGTCGGCACTCCAGCCGTGCAGCCGGTCGCGCACCACACTGGCGATGCCGTCGACCAGATCGTCCAGCCGCACTTCGGGCAGGGCGTCGGTGTGCGGGCGCAGATACAGCACCTCGCCGTCCTTGAGATCGAGGGTCTCCAGCGTCCCCTCGTCGTCCAGGGCCGGTCCGCCCAGCCGTTGCAGCACCCAGCCGCTGTGGTCCAGGCCGCTCTCCTCCAGTTCCTCACCCGCGTAACGCAGCACGGTGGGAAGGAGATCGGCGACCGGCACATCGGCGGGCACCGCAAGGTCGATGGTCTTTTCGGGGGCACGTATGGTGAGGCGGCACAGGCCCGCCACGGAGCTGTCGGTCAAGGTCAGGGCTCGCGTTCTCGGGGACGTGTCGGATGCGACGTGGACGCGCTTGGTGATTCGGATGCAGACTACTGATCATCATCCGGGCCGTCGTCAACGGACCTCTCACGAGTCCCTGTTGGTCCGGAACCGTCCGGCTTGTGCGCCGGCCGGCACTCCTGTGCGCCCATCCCGGTCCGGTCCACCCGTCACGGCGGGCGGCCCGCCGCCGTCCGCGGCCTGCCGTCGCCGTCGTCGAAGGAGTCTGTTCGTTGAGTGTGGTCCTCTTCCGCCGCCCAGCCCGCCGTCGCGGCCCGGACATGCCCGAAGGAGAGCTGAACCTCCAGGAGCCACCGACCCTGCCGGAGACGGTTCCTGACTCCTCGGCGATCTGGACCTACCTCCCGATGGCCATGATGTCGGTGTCCATGATGCTGATGTTCATGCGTCCGGGCGGCGGCAGCAGTGTGTTCACCTACCTGGCACTCGGCATGATGGTCACCGCCTCGGCCGCCATGCTCGTCGGCCAGATGATGCGCAAGGGCGGCGAGCGCAAACAGCGACTGCGCGGCGAACGGCGCGACTACCTGCGCTACCTGTCGCAGATCCGGCGCAGCGTCCACGAGGCGGTCAGCGACCAGCAGGAAGCCCTCGCCTGGCGGCACCCCGAACCCAGGGTGCTGCGCACCATGGTGCGCTCCACCCGGCTGTGGGAACGCCGGGTCTCCGACGACGACTTCGCCGAGGTGCGGATAGCCGTCGGCGACCAGCAGCTCGCGCTGCGCCTCACCCCGACGGCGACCAAACCGGTCGAGGACCTCGAACCGCTCTGTGCCCACGCGCTGCGCCGCTTCATCAAGGCGTACGGAGTCGTCCCCGACCAGCCCACCGGCCTCTACCTGCGGTCCTGGACCCGGATCCTGTTCCGCGGCGACGAGCGGGCCGTACGGGACACCGTCCGTGCCGTCCTGTCCCAGCTCGCCTTCTTCCACCCGCCGGAGGAGCTGTGGATCGCCCTGTGCGTCGCCGACGAGCGGCGCGCCGAATGGGAATGGGTCAAGTGGCTCCCGCACAGCCAGCACGCCCAGGAACAGGACGGCGCCGGCCCCTCCCGGCTGGTCGCCTCCGCCTTCCGTGACCTGGAGGAGCTGCTCGGCGCCGAATTCTCCGAGCGGCCCGTCTTCGACCCCGAGGCCGTGCCCGGCCGCGACGAACCGTTCACCGTGATCGTCGTCGACGGCACCACCGTGCCCACCGGCCACCGCCTGGACGGTCCCGGACTGCGCAACGTCGTCGTGCTCGACCTGTCCGGTGCCCTCAGCTGGCGCCCCGGCCGCACCACCCTGCGCCTGGACGTGCAGCCCGACGCCCTGAACCTCGTACGCACCGACCGCAGCCGCAAGGAGCAGACCACCCTCCTCGGCCGCCCCGACGCCATGGGCCCGGCCGCCGCGGAAGCGCTGGCCAGGCTGCTCGCGCCGTACCGGATGAGCCTGTCGGCGGACGCCGCCCAGCCGCTGGACACCGACGTCGAACTCACCACCCTGCTCGGCATTCCCGACCTGTACCGGCACGAGCCGGCCACCCTCTGGGAACGCTCCACCGGCGCCGCCCGGCTGCGCGTCCCGGTCGCCGTCGGCGCCGACGGAATCCCGGTGGAACTGGACATCAAGGAGTCCGCGCAGGGCGGCATGGGCCCGCACGGCATGCTGATCGGCGCCACCGGATCCGGCAAGAGCGAGCTGCTGCGCACCCTCGTGCTCGGCCTCGCCCTCACGAACTCTTCCGAAACACTCAATTTCATCCTGGTGGACTTCAAGGGCGGCGCCACCTTCCTGGGCCTCGACGAACTCCCGCACACCTCAGCGGTGATCACCAACCTGGCCGACGAAGTCGCCCTCGTGGAACGCATGCAGGACGCCCTGCACGGCGAACTCGTCCGCCGCCAGGAGCTGTTGCGCAGCGCAGGGAACCACACCTCCGCGCTGGAGTACGAGAAGGCCCGCGCGGCCGGTGCCGATCTCGAACCGCTCCCCAGCCTCTTCGTCGTCGTCGACGAGTTCAGCGAACTGCTCTCCGCGCACCGCGAGTTCATGGACCTGTTCGTGATGATCGGACGGCTCGGCCGTTCACTCGGGGTCCATCTGCTGCTCGCCTCCCAGCGACTGGACGAGGGCCGCATGCACCAGCTGGAGAGCCACCTCTCCTACCGGGTGGGGCTGCGCACCTTCTCCGCGATGGAGTCGCGCGGTGTGCTCGGCGTGCCCGACGCCTACCAGCTGCCCTCCCAGCCCGGCAGCGGCTTCCTGAAGAGCGGCGTCGAGGCGCTGACCCGCTTCCGCGCGGCCTACGTCTCCGGCCCCTACCGCAAGCGGCGCGGCGCGGCAGTGCAGGCCAGGGTCGCCAGCCAGGTGATGCCCTGGACCACCGACTGGGTCGTGCCGCGGGCGCCCGCCCGTACCCCCGACCCCGAACCGGCCGCCTCGGCCGAGGAGCCCGACACCGGCGACACACTGCTCTCCGTCGCCCTGGACCGGCTGCGCGGCTCCGGACCGGCCGCCCACCAGGTGTGGCTGCCGCCGCTGGACCTGCCGCCCGCCCTGGACCTGCTGCTGCCCTCGCCCGAGCCCCATCCGGAACGGGGTCTGACCCCGGCGGGCACCGCGGGGCCGGGCAGGCTCAAGGTGCCGCTGGGGCTCGTGGACATGCCGTTCGAGCAGCGCCGCGACCCGCTGACGGTGGACCTCTCCGCCGCCGGCGGCCACGTCGCGGTCGCGGGCGGTTCGCAGAGCGGCAAGTCGACCGTCGTACGGACCCTGATCAGCGCGCTCGCCCTCACCCACACCCCGCGCGAAGTGCAGTTCTACTGCCTGGACTTCGGCGGCGGCGCACTCTCCGCACTGTCCCGGCTGCCGCACGTCGGCGGCGTCGCGGGCCGGCTCGACACCGAACGCATCAGCCGTACGGTCGCCGAGGTGACCGCCGTGCTCAACGAACGCGAGCAGTTCTTCCAGGACCACGGCATCGACTCGATGGCCTCCTACCGGCGCCGCCGCGCCGCCGGGGAGTTCCCCGAGGAACCGCACGGCGACGTCTTCCTGGTCGTGGACGGCTGGGCCACGGTCAAGCAGGACTTCGACTCGCTGATCCCCACCTTCCACCAGATCGCCTCCCGCGGCCTCAACTACGGCGTCCACCTGGTCGTCACCACCGCCCGCTGGATCGAACTCCCCGCCCAGG
This sequence comes from Streptomyces sp. CLV115, assembly GCF_038448545.1. Lineage (NCBI taxonomy): Bacteria > Bacillati > Actinomycetota > Actinomycetes > Kitasatosporales > Streptomycetaceae > Streptomyces > Streptomyces sp. CLV115. The sequence continues at coordinate 25,934 of NZ_JBCEWQ010000012.1, read as the reverse complement.
TCCGCGACCAGTCGCTGACCAGGCTGGAGCTCAAGCTCGGCGACCCGATGGACTCGATGATCGACATCCGCAAGGCGGCCACCGTGCCGCGCGGTGCCGGCCGCGGCCTCACCATGGAGGGCAAGCTCCACTTCCTGACCGCCCTGCCCCGCATCGACGGCAGCGACAGCGCCGACGACCTCGCCGAGGGCGTCGCCGACCTGGTGGACCGGATCGCCGGACACTGGCAGGGACCGCCGGCCCCGCCGGTACGGATGCTGCCGCACCGCCTCCCGGCCGCCGAACTCCCGGCGCCGGAACGCACCGAGGGGCTGCGCGTCCCGATCGGCCTGGACGAGGAGACCCTCTCGCCGGTCTGGCACGACTTCGGGCGCACCCCGCACCTGATCGGCATCGGCGACAGCGAGAGCGGGAAGACCAACCTGCTGCGCCTGCTGGTCCGTTCCATCACAGCCAGGTACACCTCGGCCGAGGCCCGCATCCTGGTGGTGGACTACCGCCGCGAACTGGTCGACGCCGTACCCGAGGAGTACCGCCTGGGACACGTTGTCGCGGTCGACGCCCTGCGCGAGATGGTCGGCGGCGCGTCCCGCGCCATCAAGACCAGGCTCCCCGGCCCGGACATCGCCCCGTCCCGGATGCGGCAGTGCGACTGGTGGACCGGGCCCCGGCTGTTCGTCCTGATCGACGACTACGACATGGTCGGCGGCACCGGCTCCTACGACCACCCGTTCGCTCCGCTCCTGGACCATCTCGCGCTGGGCTACGAGGTCGGTCTGCACGTGGTGGCGGTGCGGTCGGCCACCGGCTCCGGCCGCGGCCTCAACGACCAGTTGCTGCGCCGCCTGGACGAGGTCAACACACCCGGCATGCTGCTGTCCTGCCCGCCGTCCGAGGGCTATGTGTTCGGCAACGTGAAGCCGCGCAACCTGCCGCCGGGCCGGGCCCAGTACATCGTCCGGCGCAAGGCCACCCTCGTACAGACCGCACTGGCCGAGGAGGCCGGGGCCTGAGCCGCACAACGAGGGGCCCCGGGGTGCGCGCACCCCGGGGCCCCTCGTGTTTCGGTGGCCGCTCAGTCGCCCGTCGTCCCGGCCACCGGGCGGCGGCCCGCCGGACGCCAGCCGCGGGCGCGGCCGCGGGGCGCGACCAGCGCCGCCCACGCGACCAGCAGCGCGAGCGAACCGCCGCCCACCGCGATCCACACCGCCCTGCGGGTGGCGCCCCCGCTGCCGTTGCCGGGCGGCATCACCACCGAGTCGTCCCGCACCGCTTCCGTGCGCCCGACCGGACCGGCCACGGAGGTGACGGCGGCGTACGGGTCCAGCCGCGGCACGTCCGCCGGGTAGGCGGTACGGGTCAGCCGCTGCGCCGTCTGCGCGGCCGACAGCTCCGGATGTGCCGACCGCACCAGCGCGGCCGTGCCCGCCGCGTACGCGGCGGCGAACGACGCCCCCGACCCGATGAAGTGCCCCGTCCCGCGCGGTCCCACGCCCACGACCCCGTCACCGGGGGCGGCGAGGTCGGCGCCACGGGTGGCCGGTGCCCCGTCCGGGCGGGTGCCCCGCGCGTCCATGTCGATGACGGAGAGGACCCCGGGGGCCGAGGCCGGCCAGTAGTCGCGCGGCGGCTCGGGCTCCCGGCCCGGCGAGGAACGCGCCGGGTCGGGGGTCGCGGCGGCCACGATCAGCGCGTCGTGGGAGGCCGCGTACTTCACCGCGGAGGCGAGCCCGGCCGAGTCGGCGGCCAGCGCGGGGGAGACCTGGACGACCTTCGCACCCGCGTCGGTGGCCGCCCGGATCCCGGCGGCGACCGAGGCCGCGGTCGCCGCCCCGCGCTCGTCGGTGCCCCGCACCGCGATGATCCGGGACTCCTGGGCCACCCCGGCGACCCGCACGTTCTTCGCGGGTGCGGCGGCGATCAGCCCGGCCACGAACGTTCCGTGGCCCACGCAGTCCGCCCCGGCGGACCCCACCGCCGAGACCCGGCCCGCGAGCGTCGGCGCCTGCGCCGAGACCCCGGTGTCCACCACCGCGACCTTCACCCCCGCACCCCTGCCGAAGGTCCAGGTCCGGGCGAGCTGGAGGTTCTGCTGTTCCCACGGCACCGCCGTGGCCCGCGCCTTCGACCCGCCGGTGCACGGATCGCCGGCTTCGAGCCGCGCGGGCATCACCGGCAGCCTGACCTTCTCGCCCTCGGCCGCGGCGGGACCGGCGGCCGGCAGCACCATCGCCGCGGCGAGCAGCGCGGCGGCCGGAACCCGTCCGGCACGGCGTCCGGCCCTCATTCGGGCACCGCCTGCGGGCGTACGACGTCCTGCGGCAGCAGCATCCGCAGATCGTCCAGGCCGGGCGCCGCCATGGTGCTGAGCCGGCCGGCCTGGCGGGTCATCATGCCCTCCAGGACCTGCCGGGCCAGCCGCGCGTTGCCGAACGAACGGTCCCTGGGCAGCGCGTCGAAGTACTCGCGCATGACCGCACCGGCGCCGGCCGCGCACTCGTAGCCGGACGCGGCCGCGTGCTGGCGGACGATGGTGACCAGCTCGTCCGAGGAGTAGTCGACGAACTCCACCCGCCGGGAGAACCGGGAGGACAGACCGGGGTTGGACGCCAGGAAGCGCTCCATCTCGCCGGTGTAGCCCGCGACGATCACCACCACCTCGTCGCGGTGGTCCTCCATCAGCTTCAGCAGCGTGTCCACCGCCTCGCGCCCGAAGTCGCTGCTGCCCGAGGAACCTTCCGGGGTCAGCGTGTACGCCTCGTCGACGAACAGCACCCCGCCCCTGGCCCGGTCGAACACCTCCCGGGTGAGCTGGGCGGTGTGTCCCACGTACCGGCCGACCAGGTCCGCCCTGGCCACCTCGACGAGCTGGCCGCGCGGCAGCACGCCGAGCGACTTCAGCAGCTCGCCGTAGAGCCGGGCGACCGTGGTCTTGCCGGTGCCGGGCGGCCCGGTGAAGACCAGATGGTGACTGATCCGCGGCGCGGGCAGCCCGGCCGCCTCCCGCTTCTTCGCGGTGGCCAGCAGATTGACCAGGTCGGTGACATCGCGCTTGACGGCGGCCAGGCCCACCATGTCCCCGAGCCGGGCCAGCGGGTCGCTCTCCGCCCCGCCGTCGCCCGGCCGGCCGGACACCGCGGCCGCCGCCTCCTCGCCGACGTCCTCGGGCAGCAGCCGGGTGAGGTCCTGCTCGTCGGCGTCGGGCAGGGCGGCCAGCCGGTACGCCTGACGGTCCACCATCTCCTCGAACACCTGCCGGGCGGCCCGGCCGTTGCCGAAGCCGGCGTCCCTGGGCATCCGTTCGAAGTGAGCGGCGAGCGCGCCGAGCGTCGACTCGTCGAGCTCGTAACGGTGCTGGGCGCACATGCTGTCGATGATCGCGACGAGTTCGGGGACCGCGTAGTTCTCGAACTCGACCGTCCGGGAGAAGCGCGAGGCGAGACCCGGGTTGGAGCCGAGGAAGTCCCGCATCTCGTCCGCGTACCCGGCGGCGACCACGACGACGTCGTCGCGGTGGTCCTCCATCAGCTTCAGGAGCGTGTCGACCGCTTCCCGGCCGAAGTCGGCGCCCGAACCCCGTCCGTCCGACAGCAGGCTGTACGCCTCGTCGACGAACAGCACCCCGCCCAGCGCCCGTTTGAACGTCTCGGTGGTCTTGATGGCCGTACCACCGACGATCTGCGCCACCAGGTCCGCGCGCGACACCTCCACCAGATGGCCGGAGGGCAGCGCGCCCAGCTCGGCGAGGATCGCCCCGTAGAGCCGGGCGACCGTGGTCTTGCCGGTGCCGGGCGGCCCGGAGAAGACCAGGTGCCGGCTCATCGGCGGGGCCGGCAGACCGAGCCGGGCCCGCCGCTGGGCGAGCTGGATCAGGTTGACCAGCGTACGCACCTGGTGCTTGACGTTCTCCAGACCGATCAGCGCGTCCAGTTCGGCCAGCGGGCCGTCCTCGCGCGCCGCCCCCGCGCCGGTGCCCGAGGCGCCCGTGCCGGCCGGATCGGTGCCCTCGGCCTCGCCGAGCCCCCAGGCGTCCCGCTTGCCGTTCTCCGTGCTGGTAAGGTGCTCGACCGCCAGCCGGTCGCCCGCCAGGGCCTGCACCAGACCGCCGCCCTCGTTGTCCCGCGCCGTGCAGTTGACCACCGACACCGCGGCCGTGGTCTCCACCCGGAAGCCGTCCCGGCCCGAGCCGCTCACCTCGCAGGCGGTGAAGGCGCCCCGGCTGCCCTGGGCGAGCAGCACCCCGTGTCCCGCCGCGGCGGCGATCCGCAGCCGGGTCGCGGTCAGTTCGCCGCCGTCCTCGACCACCACACCCGAGTCGGTGGCCTCCCGGACGTCCCAGTCCCGGACGGTGGCGCTGCCGCCCGCCGCCACCGACATGCCGTGCGCGGCGCCGTGCGCGGCGCCCCCGCCGACATAGACGTTGCCGTTGTCGGCGACCCGGATCCCGCTGCCGCCCGGCCGTTCGATCTCGCAGTCCTCCAGCCGGCCCCGGCCGTCCTTGACGACCTCGACGCCGTGCCCCTTCGCGGCGCCGATCCTGGCCCTGCGCACCAGCGGATTGGCGCCGCTGCGTATCCGCAGGCCCGCGCCGCCCGCGTCGAGCACTTCGAGCCGGTCCAGTTCGGCGACCGACTCCTCCTCCAGCAGCACCCCCGTCTGCACGCTGTCCCGGACGGTCAGCCCGACCAGCACCGGGGAGGACGAGCCCCGCACGTGCAGCGCGGCGTCCTCGGCCGAATCCAGCCAGCAGTCCTCGAAGGTACCCCGGGCCCGGTCCGACACCAGCAGGCCGGGGCCCTTCGTACGGGCGGTACGGCACCGGCGCAGCAGCGGATCGGTGCCGCCGGACAGGACGATGCCCGGCCCGTTGGTACCGGTCACCCGGAGGTCCTCCAGCACCGTCCGGGCCGACGAGGAGAGATGGACGCCCACCCCGGTGTCGTGGACCACGGTCCGCAGGACCCGGGTGGTGCTCTGCTCCTCCAGCGCGATGGACGGCTTGTCTGTGGAGGAGATGTCGCACTCCTCCACCGAGCCCTGTCCCTCGCCGTTGGCGAGCACTCCATTGGCGCGCGCGTCACGGATGGTGCAGCCGCGCAGTGTGATCCGGCCGCGTTCACCGATCACCACGCCCGAGGTGCCCAGGTGCTCGACCGTGCAGGACTCGGCGGAACTCTCCACCGCCGAGGTCACCACCACTCCTGCGCCGCGCGGATTGCTCACCCGGCAGTCCCGCAGCGCCACCGAACCGGAGCCGCGGGCCAGCAGGGCGGTCCACGCGGCACCGGTGATGTCGCAGCCGTCCATCGCGATCTGGCCGCGCGGCGCGTCCACCACCGGCAGCTCCTCGTCGCGGCCGCGCAGCACCAGATCGGTGAGCATCACGGCCTCGGCCTGGAGCACCACGGCACTGCCGTGGGGCGGGCATATCTCGACGCTGCCGCGGGACTGTTCGGCGACGACGGTGACGGGGACGGTGATGACCAGACTCTCGGCGTAGGTGCCGGAACGGACACTGATCACGGCGCCGTTGCGCGCCCTGGCGAGCGCCTCACCGATCGTTCGAAAGCCGTCGGGCCGCTCGGGACAGACCGTCAGAACCTGGCGTGACAAGCGGAATCCTCCTCCTTGGGGCCACACCGCGGTCCTGGGAACACATTGTCGGAGCGGGTGCGGCTCCATCATGCCGGAGTGAGCCGCGAGAGCCTCGGCCGGAGCGGGAACGGCTCGTGAACCACGGGGCGTCGACCCCCGCGCGGATCGCCTCATCACAGGCGAAACGGGGCGGAAGGCCGATCGGCCCGCCGCCCCGTCCCGGAGTCGGGCAACTACTTGATCGCCTTGATCAGTTCGCCGTCGGTGGTGTCACCGCTGAGCTCCCAGAAGAAGGTGCCGCCGAGCCCCTGCTGGTTCTTGTACTCCATCTTGGACGCGATGGTGGCGGGGGTGTCGTAGCTCCACCAGTTGGTGCCGCAGTGGGCGTACGCGGTGCCGGCGACGGTGCCGGTCGCGGGGCAGCTGTTCTTGAGGACCTTGTAGTCCTCGATGCCGGCCTCGTAGGTGCCGGGGGCGGCTCCGGTGGCGGTGCCGCCGGGGGCGTCCTGGGTGACGCCGGTCCAGCCGCGGCCGTAGAAGCCGATGCCGAGCAGCAGCTTGGACGCGGGGACGCCCTGGGCCTTCAGCTTGTCGATGGCGGCCTCGCTGTTGAAGCCCTCCTTCGGGATGCCCTCGTAGGCGGTGAGCGGGGAGTGCGGGGCGGTCGGGCCCTTCGCGTCCCAGGCGCCGAAGAAGTCGTACGTCATCACGTTGTACCAGTCCAGGGACTGGGCGGCGCCGGCGTAGTCGGCGGCGTCGATCTTGCCGCCGTCGGAGCCGTCGGCGGTGATGGCGGCGGTCACCAGGTTGTTGCTGCCGAACTTCGAGCGCAGCGCCGAGGTGAGGCCCTTCAGCGCGGCCGGGCCGCTGGTGTCACAGGTCAGGCCGCAGGCGTTGGGGTACTCCCAGTCGATGTCGATGCCGTCGAAGACATCGGCCCAGCGGGGGTCCTCCACCAGGTTGTAGCAGGACTCGGCGAACGCGGCCGGGTTCTTCGCGGCCTCACCGAAGCCGCCGGACCAGGTCCAGCCGCCGAACGACCAGATGATCTTGAGGTCCGGGTGCAGCTTCTTCAGCTTGCGCAGCTGGTTGAAGTTGCCGCGCAGATCCTGGTCCCAGGTGTCGGCCACGCCGTCGACGGACTGGTCGGCGGTGTACGCCTTCTCGTAGTCGGCGTACGAGTCGCCGACCGTGCACTTGCCTCCGGTGACGTTGCCGAAGGCGTAGTTGATGTGCGTGAGCTTGTCGGCCGAGCCGGACGTCTCGATGTTCCTGACGTGGTAATTGCGGCCGTAGACACCCCAGTTGGTGAAGTATCCGACCACCTTGTCGCCGGCCGCCGTGGGGGCCGCGTCGGCGGAGGCGGGGGCCGCGGCCCGCGCGTCGGTGGGGGGAGTGCCGGCCGAGGCGGAGCCCGCGACACCCAGCAGGGTGGCGCCGAGGGCGGCGGTACAGGCGGCTGCGGCGAGCGCCCGGAAGCGGGCGCGGGGGCGGTGCTTGCCGAACATCTTGTCTCCTCGTGGGGGAGGGAACTTGCTTGTGGGGGCGAGCAGTCGGCCATCGCGTGGATTTGGCATGAACGTGCAAAGGCCGTTCGCTGGGAACCGTAGATGGACTAGACCAGTGAGGTCAATGGTTCGGACCATTTCCGGTGATCGTCGTGTCCGGCGCCGAGTCGCCCGGTGACCCCGTGACGGATATCGTCCGATCGGGCATACTCAAGCCGCCACAGCCGCTGGCCAGCATCTCTCGTAATCCGAGGGGGTCGGCGTCGGCTGGGTAGCAGTGCTTCTCCGGGCCCGGCCCGGAAGCCCCCGGCGGCGCCGCCCACACCCCTCGCGCGCGACCGTCGCAACGCCCGACAGGGAGGAGAGCGCCGTCATGTCCGACCGTGCCCCGTATTTGGTGGAACGCCGTCTGCCCACCGAGGAGTCCAAGGAGCTCGTCGCGCTCGTCCGCGACATCGCCCAGCGGGAGATCGTGCCCCGGGCGGCCCAGGAGGAGGAAGCGGGCCGGTTCCCGCGCGAGGTCTTCTCGCTGCTCTCCGAGTCCGGACTGCTGGGACTGCCCTACGACTCCGCCCACGGCGGCGGCGACCAGCCGTACGAGGTCTACCTCCAGGTCCTCGAAGAGCTCGCGGCGGCCCGGCTGACCGTCGGCCTCGGCGTCAGCGTCCACTCCCTGGCCTGTCACGCGGTCGCCGGATACGGCACCAAGGAGCAGCAGGCCGAACACCTCCCGGCGATGCTGGGAGGCGGCCTGCTGGGCGCCTACTGCCTCTCCGAGCCCGCCTCGGGCTCCGACGCCGCCTCGCTGCGCACGAAGGCCGTACGCGACGGCGACGACTGGGTCGTCACCGGCACCAAGGCGTGGATCACGCACGGCGGCATCGCCGACTTCTACACGGTCCTGGCCCGCACCGGCGTCGAGGGCCCCCGCGGCATCACCGCGTTCCTGGTCCCCGGCGACGCCGAGGGGCTCGACGCGGCCGCCCCCGAGAAGAAGATGGGCATGAAGGGCTCGCCCACCGCCCAGCTGAACTTCGACGGCGTACGGGTCGCCGACGCGCGCCGGATCGGCGAGGAGGGCCAGGGCTTCGCGATCGCCCTGTCCGCACTCGACTCCGGGCGCCTGGGCATCGCGGCCTGCGCCATCGGTGTCGCCCAGGCGGCCCTGAGCGAGGCCGTCGGCTACGCCACCGGACGGCAGCAGTTCGGCCGCCCGATCGCGGACTTCCAGGGCCTGCGCTTCATGCTCGCCGACATGGCCACCCAGATCGAGGCGGGCCGGGCGCTGTACCTGGAGGCGGCACGGCTCCGCGACGAGGGCAAGGCCTTCTCGCGCCAGGCGGCCATGGCCAAGCTGTTCTGCACGGACCTCGCCATGCGGGTCACCGTGGACGCCGTCCAGGTGCTCGGCGGGTACGGCTACACCCAGGACTTCCCCGTCGAGCGGCTGATGCGCGAGGCGAAGGTCCTGCAGATCGTCGAGGGCACCAATCAGATCCAGCGGATGGTCATCGCGCGCCACCTCGCGGGTCCTGAGACGCGCTGACCCGCAGCGGCCGGTCCGACCACACGGGCGTCGTCATGATCCGGTTCCACTCCTGGTCATGGCGGCCCGGCAGGGTCCGGTCCGCGCTCTCCCAACGACTCAGCAGTGCCCGGTAGATGGGCGGATCGGTGGAGTGCGGCACGGGTCGCGGCACCGACCGCGGAGCCATGGGCTGCGGAACCGATTCTTCGGCGGTGGAAGCGGCGAGACGGCGACGGCCGGGACCGGCCGTTGAATGCAGCGGGGTCATGACTGGCCAACGGTGCGGGGCGGACCCCGGTCACTGTCCGGCGGATTCGAGAGCCCGTTCGCCCGTCCCCGCGCGGCGGACGGTCGTCGCCGCGGGCACCACGCCGGCCGGGCCGTCGTGGTGCGGCGCTGATGTGCGGGGCGGGCCCGGACGGGGTCCGGGCGGTCGCGCGCGGAGCTGCCGTCAGGCGGCGTGACGCCGCATCTGCGGCATCCGCAGCGGGCGCGAGCCGGGGCCACCGGCGTGCGAGAACGGCTGCGTCCTCCAGTCGAGCCCCTGAGGGAGCGTCAACAGCAGGCCCGTCTCCTGCTCCTGGACGTCGAGCGACTCGTCGGCGGGCCGCGACTGCGCGGCCGCGCGGCCGGTACCGGCACAGACGGTCAGCACGAACGGATTCCACGGCGTCGGGCACAGCGCGTGCTCCGGCAGCACGTCCTCGTCCGCCAGCAGCGCGATCGGCTGCGCGCAGTCCGGGCAGATCACCCGGTACATCTCGAAGGTGTCGTACGCGTCGGGAGCGGTGTCCTCGACGTCGACGGCGTCCCCGCCGGGATCCGGTTCGCTGCGTCCGGTGAGCTTCAGGCTCTGCATGGGAAATTCCCCCCTCAGGTGGGCCGACCAGGCGACACGGCCTCGACCACAGCAAGCACTTCCCGTCGCGCATCGGCCGTAACCGCGAGGGGGTCGGCTACCGACCCGTAAACCTGTGGCATTCGTCACATGCCCGCCGCAGGTGCCCCTTCCGGGGCCCCTGCGGCTGTGCCTGGAGGGACCTGGGGCAATAGGTTGGTCCGTATGGAGGAGCTGGACCGACAGATCGTGGAGTTGCTCGTCAAGGACGGGCGGATGAGCTACACCGACCTGGGCAGGGCCACGGGCCTGTCCACATCGGCGGTTCATCAGCGGGTCCGCAGGCTGGAACAGCGCGGGGTGATCCGGGGCTACGCCGCGGTCGTCGACCCCGAGGCCGTCGGCCTGCCGCTCACCGCGTTCATCTCGGTGAAACCCTTCGACCCCAGCGCGCCGGACGACATCGCGGAGCGGCTGGCCGACGTCCCGGAGCTGGAGGCGTGCCACAGCGTCGCGGGTGACGAGAACTACATCCTCAAGGTGCGTGTGGCGACCCCCCTGGAGCTGGAGCACCTGCTCACCCGGATCCGGTCGCTGGCCGGAGTCTCCACCCGCACCACGGTCGTCCTGTCCACGCCGTACGAGGCACGGCCGCCGCAGATCTGAGGGGGTCGCGGACCGCGCGGCTCCGGACAGGCGCGAGACTGGTCCCATGACCGAGAGCACCGCCCCCCAGAGCGAACACCGCACCGTGCTGCTGCGCGGTGGAGACGTCCACAGCCCCGCCGAGCCCTTCGCCACCGCCATGGTGGTCGAACGCGGCCACGTCGCCTGGGTGGGCTCGGAAGGGGCCGCCGACGCCTTCGCGAGCGGCGTCGACGAAGTGATCGACCTCGACGGCGCGCTGGTGACCCCCGCGTTCACCGACGCCCACGTCCACACCACAGCGACCGGCCTGGCCCTCACCGGCCTCGACCTGTCCGGCGCCCGGACCCTCGACGAGGCGCTCGGCCTGCTGCGCGCGTACGTGGCCGCGCACCCCGCGGACCGGGTCGTCCTCGGCCACGGCTGGGACGCCGCCCGCTGGCCGGAGCAGCGCCCCCCGTCGCGCGGCGAGCTGGATGCGGCGGCCGGCGGGCACCCGGTCTACCTGCCCCGGGTCGATGTGCACTCCGCGGTCGTCACCACCGCCCTGCTCGACCTGGTCCCGGGCGTCACCGGGCTGACCGGCTATCACTCCGACGCCCCGCTGACCGGCGCCGCCCACCACGCGGTCCGCGCCGCGGCCCACGACGCCCTCTCGCCGCGCCAGCGCGCCGACGCCCAGCGCGCCGCCCTGCGGCACGCCGCGTCGCTCGGCATCGGCACCGTCCACGAGTGCGGCGGCCCCGACATCTCCGACGAGGAGGACTTCGCCGGACTGCTCAAGATCGCCGCCGCCGAGCGCGGACCGCGGGTCTTCGGCTACTGGGCCGAGCAGGTCGCCGACGAGAAGGACGCCCGCCGGATCCGGGAACTCGGGGCCGTCGGAGCGGCCGGGGACCTCTTCGTGGACGGCTCGCTCGGCTCGCACACCGCCTGCCTGCACGAGCCGTACGCCGACGGCCCGGCCGGCGGCACCGGCACCGCGCACCTGGACGCGGCGCAGATCGCCGCCCATGTCACCGCGTGCACCGAGGCGGGGCTCCAGGCCGGTTTCCACGCCATCGGGGACGCGGCGCTCTCCGCCGTCGTGGACGGGGTCGGGGCCGCCGCCCGGACGCTCGGGCTGCCCCGGATCCGGGGTGCCAGGCACCGCGTCGAACACGCCGAGATGCTCACCCCCGAGACCGTGGCCGCATTCGCGGAGCTGGGGCTGACCGCCTCCGTCCAGCCCGCCTTCGACGCCGCCTGGGGCGGCGAGGAGGGCATGTACGCCCGGCGGCTGGGCGCCGAGCGGGCCAGGACCCTCAACCCGTACGCGGCGCTCCTGCGGGCCGGTGTGCCCCTCGCCTTCGGCTCCGACAGCCCGGTGACCCCGCTCGACCCGTGGGGCACCGTGCGGGCCGCCGCCTTCCACCGCACGTCCGAGCACCGGATCTCCGTACGGGCCGGGTTCACCGCCCACACCCGGGGCGGCTGGCGGGCCGTGGGCCGGGACGACGCGGGCATCCTGGTGCCCGGAGCCCCGGCCGACTACGCGGTCTGGCGGACCGCTGACCTGGTGGTCCAGGCCCCGGACGACCGGGTCGCCCGCTGGTCGACCGACCCCCGCTCGGGCACGCCCGGCCTGCCGGATCTCACCCCCGGTGTCGATCTGCCGGTCTGCCTGCGGACGGTGGTGTTCGGACGAACTGTCTACGAGCGGCCGAACGAGTGACGTCCGGCCGTCCCCTGCCGTCACCCGCGGCGGTCCCCGTTCCGCCGCGACCTGCGCATCTTCGCTACTGACCAGGCAAGTTTCGTAAATATTGCAGGTCAGACGGCTATTGACAGAACGCGCCCACCGGCCGGTAGGTTCGGCCGAGTCCACCACAGGACGTCCGACCGGTTAAACCTCCACGCAGTCGTCGAACGCCGCTGGGCCATGGGGTGGTGTGCCGCACCGGCGCACCACCACTGGCAGCCAGGTTCAGCGCCCGCGCCTCGGGGGCGAGGGAAGGTTTCAGCCGGACGGCGGTGCGACCCGGGTGGGGCCCGGACGTTCAGTAGACAACGGCTCTAGGTCGACCCGCAGCCAGCGGGTCCCAGGTCGGCCCGAAGGGCGCCGGGCCCCCATCCGTAGTTCCCGTACATGCTCGTACCCGTGTTTCTGTCCGTACTTCCGGCCTTCTGTCCCCGGCGGCGCCCGGCACCTTCCGACCGTGTCGGAGACCGGCCCCTGCGCGCTGGATATGGTGTGCATCTGCGTACGGACTTAAGGGGCAGTAAGTGAACGACGGCGGTCAGCGGCGGTACGGCCCGCTCGGCAGAATCCTGGTGATCATTCCGACCTACAACGAGGCGGAGAACATCAGGCCGATCGTCAGCCGGGTACGTGCCGCGGTGCCGGACGCCGACATCCTGGTCGCCGACGACAACAGTCCGGACGGCACCGGCAAGGTCGCCGACGAGATCGCCGCCGAGGACAGCCAGGTCCAGGTGCTGCACCGCAAGGGCAAGGAAGGACTGGGCGCGGCCTATCTCGCGGGCTTCCGCTGGGGCACCGAGCACGGCTACGGCGTGCTGGTGGAGATGGACGCCGACGGCTCCCACCAGCCCGAGGAACTGCCCAGGCTGCTCACCGCGCTCAAGGGCGCCGACCTGGTGCTCGGATCGCGCTGGGTGCCGGGCGGGCGCGTGGTCAACTGGCCCAAGTCCCGCGAAATGATCTCCCGCGGCGGCAGCACCTACTCCCGGCTCCTCCTCGGACTGCAGACCAGGGACGTCACCGGCGGCTACCGGGCCTTCCGCGCCGAGACCCTGGAAGGCATCGGCCTCGACCAGGTCGCCTCGCAGGGCTACTGCTTCCAGGTCGATCTGGCCCGCCGTGCCGTCGAGGCCGGCTACCACGTCGTCGAGGTGCCGATCACCTTCGTCGACCGGGAGATCGGCGACTCGAAGATGAGCCGCGACATCCTCGTCGAGGCGCTCTGGCGGGTCACCTCCTGGGGCGTCTCCTCCCGCACGAACCGGGTCCTGGGCCGCAAGGCGCTCTGATCCACCGCGCCCGCCGCGACCGGCGGCGGGCATCGGGGCTGCGCCCGTGATCACCCCCTTGCGCCGTTCGGACGCCCGTACGGGCACACTGGTGACCATGACGACCGGCACACCGCCCCCGACCGCCCGCAGGCGCTCCCGCGCCCGTACCTTCGTCCCCCTCGCCATCGCCGCCTGGGCGGTGCTGGAGATCTGGCTGCTCACCGTCGTGGCCGACGCGGCGGGCGGGTTCACCGTGCTGCTGCTCCTGGTGGCGGGGATCGTCCTGGGCGCCGCCGTGATGAAGCGGGCCGGCCGCCGGGCCTTCCGCAATCTCACCGAGACGCTTCAGCAGACGCCGGGCCGGCCCGGCGCCGCCGACGTTCCTCCGGCCACCGGTTCGGGCGGCAGGGGCAACGGCTTCCTGATGCTCGGCGGGCTGCTGCTGATCATTCCGGGGATCGTCTCGGACGTGGCGGGGCTCCTGCTGCTCGTGCCGCCGGTCCGTTCCCGGCTCGGCCGGTACGCGGAGCGGTCGCTGGAGCGCCGGATGCGCGCCGCGACCCCCGGCAGCCTCTCCGACGCCTTCCAGCAGGCCCGCATTCACCGGCCGGACGGGAAGGTGGTCCAGGGTGAGGTCATCCGCGAGGACGGCACGCAGCCGGGCGCACGCCCCGACGACGGCCCCCGGCCGCCGCTGACTCCCTGAGCCGGACACCCGTCCGGCGGCCGGTCTCGGACCCGGCCGCCGGACGGGCGGCACGAAAGAGCCGTCCGGGCGTGAAAGAGCCGCGGGCCGTGACACACATCCGGTGTCACGGCCCGCGGCTCTGTCGTACTCGGGTGTTGTTACGCGGTCAGGCAGACTTCCTGCTGTCCCGCGGGTGTACGGCGATGTTCATGGCTCCGGAGCGCAGAACCGCCAGCCTCTCGGCGAGCACTTCCTCCAGCTCCTCGCGCGTGCGCCGCTCCATGAGCATGTCCCAGTGCGTACGCGCAGGCTTGCCCTTCTTCTCCTCGGGGCCATCCCCGTCCACCAGGAGTGCCATGGCGCCGCACGCCTTGCACTCCCACTCCGGCGGAATTTCCGCCTCTACCGAGAACGGCATCTCAAATCGATGTCCGTTCTGGCATGCGTACTCCACCGCCTGGCGCGGGGCCAGATCGATGCCGCGGTCCGTCTCGTAGCTGGTAACCACGAGTCGCGTGCCGCGGAGAGCTCGCTCACTCATGAATCGTGCCTCCCGGGCTTGTCGCCCACAGGACAGGTGTCGCTGTCGTCGTCATCCGGTCAACGTCCGGTCGGCGGTAAAGATTCCCGTTGCCGGTCATGCGTCGCCCGTCGTGCCGCTGCTTTTTCAGGTTTCCCAGGGTTTCAAGTACCCAGCGATGCCCGGTTTGTCACATTTGGCGGAAGTTGTCACCCAACAGTTCGGCTTCTTCCGCTCGCAGTAACGGTCCTCCGGGCAGGCCAAAGGCGTACACTACCGGCCTTTCACTTCAACGTCTAAATCCGTTCCGGAACAGGATTGCCCGCGGCCGCCACGGCACGCCGGACCGGCACCCTCGCGAGCAGCACGGAACCGACCACGAAGAAGATCACCAACGAGATGATCGCATCCCGGTAACTGCCGGTCAGCTGATACGCGAGCCCGAACACCAGCGGCCCCAGCCAGCTCAGTCCGCGGTCGCTCATCTCGTACGCGGAGAAGTACTCGGCCTCCTTGCCGCGCGGCACCAGATGGGAGAAGAGCGAGCGCGACAGCGCCTGGCTGCCGCCCAGCACCAGGCCGATCGCCGACGCCAGCGCATAGAAGAAGACCGGCGCCCCGGAGGGGAGGAAGTATCCGGCGACGAGGATCAGCGTCCAGACGACGAGTGAACCGAGGATCGTGCGCTTCGCGCCGTACACCCGGGCCAGCCGGCCCATCCCCAGGGCTCCGGCCACCGCGAGTATCTGCACCAGCAGCACTGCCGTGATCAGGGTCGTCTGGTCGAGGTCCAGCTCCTCCGAGCCGTACACCGAGGCCTGGGAGATCACCGTCTGCACGCCGTCGTTGTAGATCAGGTACGCCAGCAGGAAGGAGAGCGTCAGCGGATGGCGGCGCATGTCGCGCAGGGTGGCCATCAGCTGCCGCCACCCCGAACCGACGGCCCCCTCGCCGTCCGGTGCCACGTTCCGGTCGCGCAGCCTGCGCAGCGGCACGATCGTGAAGGCACCCCACCACAGGCCCGCCGAGGCGAGACAGATCCGTACCGAGTCGGACTCGGACAGGCCGAAGGAGTCGTGGCCCGTGTACAGGACCAGGTTCAGGATCAGTACGAAGGCGCCCGAGGTGTATCCGAAGGCCCAGCCGCGCGAGGAGACCGCGTCCCGCTCCTCCGGTCCGGCGATCTGCGGCAGGTACGCGTTGTAGAGCACCATCGACACCGAGATCGAGGCGTTCGCCACGATCAGCAGGAACGCGCCCAGCAGATAGCGGTCGCCGTCCAGGAAGAACATGCCCGCGGTCGCGACGGCTCCTGTGTAGGCGGCGGCCGCCAGCAGCGGCTTCTTGCGCCCCGTACGGTCCGCGGCGGCGCCCACGATCGGCATCAGGATCACCGCGACCACCACCGACACCGAGACCGCGTACGCGAACAGTGATCCGGCGCGGACCGGTATGCCGAGCGGGTGCACGAAGCCGTCGGCGTCGGAGGCCGCCTTGGCCGTCGAGGTGAGATAGGGGCCGATGAAGACCGTCAGGACGCTCGTCGAATAGACAGAGCAGGCGAAGTCGTAGAAATACCAGCCGCGTTGTTCGCGTCTACGGCTCGCGGCCTCGCCGGCATCCGCTGCCGGTTCCGTCGGCTCAGCGGTTTCCGCGGTCTCGGCGCTCAACCCGCACCCCCTCGTCTCGCCCCGTGAAGACGTCGCACGGCCGGCATCAGGCCCAGGCTCCCCGCCCGCTCAGCACCGTGCGCAGCGTCTCGATGTGATCGGTCATGATGCCATCCACACCGAGGTCGAGGAGCGCGGCCATCCGCTCGGGTTCGTTCACCGTCCACACATGCACCTGGAGCCCGCGCGAGTGGGCCTCGCGCACGAAGCGCCGGTCGACCACCCGGACGCCGTTCTGGCTCTCCGGCACCTGCGCGCAGACCGCGCCGGCCCGCAGCGCCGCCGGTATTCCGTACGAGCGCAGCCGCAGGCCCAGCACGCCCCGGACGCCGTAGGAGGTGGCGAGCCGGGGGCCCGCCAGCCGGTGCGCCCTGGCGACCCGGGCCTCCGAGAAGGAGCCGACGCACACCCGGTCCCAGGCGTTCGTCCGGCGGATCAGCCCGACCAGCGGGGCCAGGGCGGACCCGGCCTTGATGTCGACGTTCCAGCGGGCCCCGGGGAACATCTCCAGCAGCTCCTCGAAGAGCGGCAGCGGTTCCCGGCCCGCCACTCTGGCCTGCCGCACCTCGCTCCACGGCAGCTCGGCTATCCGGCCCCGGGCATCCGTCACCCGGTCCAGGGTGGCGTCGTGGAAGGCCACCAGACGGCCGTCCGACGTGGTGTGCACATCGGTCTCGAAGTAGCGGTACCCGGCGTCGGACGCCCGGCGGAACGCGGCCGCGGTGTTCTCGATCCCGTCCGCCGCACCTCCGCGATGGGCGAAGGGGATCGTCGCGGGATGGTCCAGATAGGGGTGGCGTACTGAGGTCACTGCGGAAGTATGGCCTGCCCTGGTGTCCGGGCGGTGACGGTGGTGTCGCCGCCGTCCGGCGCGGGCGCGACGACGGCGCTCTCCCCGGCGGCGTCCGCGGCGCCGGCCCCGGTGACCTCGGCGGCGGCCCCGCCCCCCGGGACCGGATTCCCGCCGACCGCGAAGAAGCGCAGGAAGAACTGGGCGAGCGGGCCGATGGCCAGCGCGTACACGACCGTGCCCGCGCCGAGGGTGCCACCGAGCAGGAATCCGGTCGCCACCACCGCCACCTCGATCAGTGTCCGCACCAGCCGGATGGAGCGGCCGGTACGCAGGTGCAGCCCGGTCATCAGCCCGTCACGCGGTCCGGGGCCGAACCGTGCCGCGATGTACAGCCCCGTGGCGACGCCGTTGACCACGACCCCCGCGGTCAGCACGGCGATCCGCGCGGCGAGGCCGTGCACATCGGGCACCAGCGCCAGCGTGCCGTCCATGGCTATGCCCACCGCGAAGACGTTGGAGACGGTGCCCAGGCCCGGACGCTGCCTGATCGGGATCCACAGCAGCAGCACGGCCGCGCCGACGACGATCGAGACGACCCCGATGGACAGACCGGTGCGCTCGGCGAGCCCCTGATGCAGCACGCCCCAGGGTTCGAGCCCCAGGCCGGCACGGACCAGCAGCGCCGAGCTCGCCCCGTAGAGCGCGAGACCGACGTACAGCTGGACCAGCCGTCGGGTGAGGTGCGCCCCGCGAGGGACGGCGGTGATGGACAAGAGGTGCCCCCTGGTGTGGTGGAAGTGGACTGCCGCATGTCACTCTGTGGCAGGGGATTGGCTGCCAACTATGGCCAATCCGAGGAAGGTGGACTGATTTCCATGGCTCAGTGGACTTCGGCAGTGGGCGCGGCCCAGCTCGCCCGGCAGCTCCGGGCCCAACAGCCCCGGCCCGCCGGACCGGGCGCCCGCAGGCCGCCCGCCTATCGTGCGCTGGCCGACGGGGTCCGTCTGCTCGTCCTCGAAGGCCGGGTGCCCGTCGCCGCCAGGCTCCCCGCCGAACGCGAACTGGCGCTGGCCCTCTCCGTCAGCCGAACCACCGTCGCCGCCGCGTACGAGGCGCTGCGGACCGAGGGATTCCTGGAGTCCCGCCGGGGAGCCGGCAGCTGGACCGCGGTGCCCGCCGGGAACCCGCTGCCCGCACGCGGTCTGGAGCCGCTGCCCCCGGAATCGCTCGGCTCGATGATCGACCTGGGCTGCGCCTCGCTGCCCGCCCCCGAGCCGTGGCTGACCCGGGCGGTCCAGGGCGCCATCGAGGAGCTCGCGCCGTACGCCCACACCCACGGCGACTACCCGGCGGGACTGCCCGCGCTGCGGCAGATGATCGCCGACCGCTACACCGGACGCGGCATCCCGACCATGCCCGAACAGATCATGGTCACCACCGGGGCGATGGGGGCGATCGACGCGATCTGCCATCTCTTCGCGGGCCGGGGCGAGCGGATCGCGGTGGAGTCCCCGAGCTACGCCAACATCCTCCAGCTGATGCGGGAGGCGGGTGCCCGGCTGGTGCCGGTGGCGATGGAGGAGGGGCTCGGCGGCTGGGACATGAACCGGTGGCGCCAGGTGCTGCGGGACGCGGCACCGCGGCTCGCCTATGTCGTCGCCGACTTCCACAACCCCACCGGCGCGCTGGCCGACGAGGACCAGCGGCGCGAACTGGTGGACGCGGCCCGCTCCGCCGGCACGGTCCTGGTCGTCGACGAGACCATGAACGAACTCTGCCTCGACCCCGACGTACGGATGCCCCGCCGGGTCTGCGCCTTCGATCCGGCGGGCTCCACCGTGATCACCGTCGGATCGGCGAGCAAGGCCTTCTGGGCGGGCATGCGGATCGGCTGGGTGCGTGCCGCCCCGGACGTGATCCGCAGCCTGGTGGCCGCCCGCGCCTATGCCGACATGGGCACGCCGGTCCTCGAACAGCTCGCGGTGAACTGGCTGATGCGCACCGGCGGCTGGGAGGAGGCCGTGCAGGTCCGGCGCGACCAGGCACGGGAGAACCGGGACGCGCTCGTCGCCGCGGTCCGCCGGGAGCTGCCCGAATGGGAGTTCTCGGTGCCGCGCGGCGGCCTGACGCTCTGGGTACGGACCGGCGGCCTTTCCGGCTCCCGGCTGGCGGTGGCCGGGGAGCGGGTCGGGGTGCGCGTTCCGTCCGGTCCCCGGTTCGGGGTCGACGGCGCTTTCGAGGGGTATGTGCGGCTGCCGTTCACGGTCGCGGGTCCGGTCGCGGACGAGGCGGCGGTACGGCTCGCGGCGGCGGCGCAGCTGGTCGGCTCGGGGGCGGGCGCGGGGATCGAGGCACCGCGTACGTTCGTCGCCTGATCCGGCGTCCGGCGTACCGAAGGGGGGGGGGGGGGGGGGGGGGGGGGGGGGGGCCGCCCCCCCCCCCCCCCCCCCCCACCCCTTCGTGCTGTTCCGTTCAGTCGCCGACCGCCAGGCCCTCGACCGCCACGGCCGCCGTCACGGCGCGCGGCGGCACCGGCTCGGGAACGCCCGTCCCGTCCGGCACGGCCGCCTCGACCGGTGCCTGCCGTTCGGGGAGCAGCCCGAGCACCGCCTGCCGCTGTGCCTCGCCGGTCGCCTCGTCGTACGGATCGGGCGTGGCCGGGACCTGGAGCCGGAGCACCGGAGCGGTGCCGAGCCGCGCGTAGCCGCGGCCGGGCGGGACATCGGGGGCGGGGGTGGTGTGCGGCTCGGCGCCGAGGACCGACTCCGCCTGTTCGCGGGAGCAGTGGCCGAGCACCACCCGGGCCCGGCAGTGCGTGCGTACGGTCTCGCCGAGGGTGCCCAGGGCGTCGAACTGGTCGGACAGGACGACGACGACATTGGCCGCCCGGCCGTGCCGCAGCGGCACCTGGAGCAGCTCCTGCGGGTCGGGCCCGCCGTCGGCGGCGGCCAGGTGGGCGAGGGTGCTGGGGCGGTCCAGCAGGATCCACAGCGGGCGCCTGGTGTCCTGCGGCGCGGGACGGCCGGACTGCCGCGCCCGGTTCGTGGCGAGCAGCCGCCGCTCCGTCTCGTGGGCCGCCCACTCCAGGGTGGCCAGCGCGCCGGCCGGCCCGCACTCCACGGCCAGCACGCCGTCGCGCCCGGTCAGGAACGCGTACTCGCCGGTTCCGCTGCCTTCGACGATCAGGATGTCGCCGTGCTGGAGCGCCTGGAGGGCGATGGACCGCAGCAGGGTGGTGGTGCCGCTGCCGGGCTGCCCGATCACCAGCAGATGGGGTTCGGTGGAGCGGGCGCCGGTCCGCCAGACGACCGGAGAGGCGTCGCGGGTGGCGTCGCCGTCGTGCACCGGGACCGTGCGCTGCACCGCGTCACCGTCGGTGAAGCCCAGTACGGTCTCGCCGGGGGCGGTGACGAAGCGCTGGGCGCCGATCGAGGTGGGCAGGGCGCCGAGGACGCTCATGACCAGCCGGTTGCCCTCCTCGTCCCAGGCGAAGTGGTACTCGCGGCCGCGGCCGGACTTGGCGTGCAGCAGCTGCTCGATCCGGGCCCGGGAGGCGGCCTCGCTGTCGGTGAAATAGGCGGGATACGTCACCTGGAGGCGGGTCACCCGCCCGTCGGCGTCGAACTCGTAGCCGCTGAAGGCCTTCTCCCAGTCGCCGCCGTGGGAGAACAGCGGACCCGGGTCGTCCGCCACCGAGAAGTACGGCACGAGCGCCTCGTACAGGGACCGCAGCCGCGCGGTCTCCGCCTCGTCCGGGCCGGTCTTCGCCGGGGTCCGGTCCCGCCCCGCCCAGGCGGCGGCGCCCATCACCGTGACCAGGGCGATCAGGCCCCCGTACGGCATGAGTGCGCACGCGAGGACGCAGGCCGCGACGACGGACAGCGTGGGGCCACGCCTGTCCTTGGGCGTCGCGGCCCACTTCTGCCGTCCGGTCGCGGCCAGCATCCGCAGGCCACGGGTGATCGTGATCAGCGGATGGAGGACGTCCGTGGCGTTGTCGGCGGCCGTGCGCGCGAACTCGCGACTGCGAGTGATCGAGGCGCTGCCGCTGCTCAGAATGCGGGGGAGTGGTCGCCGGGCCACGTCGGTCTCCTGAAGGGGTGGGAGCGGTCGCGGAGGGTCAGAACTTGATCCCGCCCAGGAGGCCGGCGAGACTCGCGCCGCCGGCGGTGATGCTCGGTGCGATGGCGGTGCCTGCCAGATAGAAGCCGAACAGGGCAGTGACGAGGGCGTGCGATGCCTTGAGGCCGTCCTTCCTGAAGAACAGGAAGACGATGATGCCGAGGATGACGACGCCTGACATGGACAGGATCATGAGTGGTTCTCCTGGTTGTGGGGACAGTCACCATGAGTCCTTCCAGGTTCACCGGAAGTATCTATACGATAAAAGCTGCATTCGGGTGAAAAGTCGTTATTTTCACTTGAATGGCTGCCCGGGTGATCCCGACGGGGCGGAACAACCGGTGTCGCGTACTGTTCCGGCGCACCATTCGTGATCCTTTGCCACGGGTGGGCAGGAGTCATGTGCCCGGCCGGGCAGTACCCTGTCGGTTCACTCGTACGGCTCCCACGGCGTACGCCCCCGGCAGGTCGACAGCGGTGAAACCGATTGATGGAAGGCGGTCCGTCCGATGAGCGAAACACCCGATCCCGAGGTGGTCGAGCTGGCGACGAAGGTCTTCGACCTCGCTCGCCGCGGTGAGACCGACGCACTCGCCGCGTACGTCGACGCGGGTGTCCCCGCGAACCTCACCAACGACCGGGGTGACTCGCTGCTGATGCTCGCCGCGTACCACGGCCACGCCGCCGCCGTCACGGCCCTCGTCGGCCGGGGCGCCGACCCGGACCGGGCCAACGACCGGGGCCAGACGCCGCTCGCCGGGGCCGTTTTCAAGGGTGAGGACGGGGTCGTCGAGGCACTGCTCTCGGCAGGGGCCGATCCGGCCGCCGGAACGCCCTCCGCCGTGGACACGGCCCGCATGTTCGGCAAGGCCGACCTGCTGGAACTCTTCGGCTCCCGCTGACCGGGTACAGGCGTAAATGTGGTCGCGGTGGCGAAATGGCTGGGTCATCATGACGTCGCGGGCCCGGCTCCGGGCCACCGACGAGAGGCAGAGGAAGATGGTCTACACCAAGCAGAAGACGGCGGTCGGCCGATCATGTTGCTGCGCGGCGTAGTGCCCACCCGGCACTTGGAACTGCACAGTCCCGGTTGCGTCGACAGCTTGATGTGAGGCTTTTTCCATGTTTGATCCGTTCATAGCGCCGAGCGGCACCCTGCTCGGCCTGCTGCAGAGGGGCCGTGGCGACGGCACGCTCCACGCGCTCGCCGCACCACGCCCCGAGGCCCTGGCGGCTCTCAACCACTGCGTCCTGAGCGATCCGCGTCACGACTGGCAGGTGGAGAACCGCTCCCTCTACTACGCACGCCTCTATCTCGACCTCGACGGCGGCATCGAAGAGATCGAACGGCACCTGTGCGATCCCGACGACCACCTCGACACCGACGACTCACGCACCGGGCTCGCCCTCGCCGTGCTGGGCCACCTCGCCTCGTACGGACGCGGCGACGCCCTGGCCCTGCTGCGGCGGTACGCCGCGACCGGCGCCAACTGGGCCTGGGCCCTCGACGAACTCGCCCTGCGCGACGACGACGCGGGACTCCACTCCCTGGCCGTGCCCGTGCTCGGCCGGTTCCCGGCCACCGAGGAGGGCGCGGCCGAGCTGGCCGCCGCCGTACGGGACGCCTACGAGCCCCGCCCCTGGCGGCTGTGGGCGGACGACCCGCGCGACGAGGTCGGCGCCAGGATCCGAGCCGCCTCGGAACAGGGCTCGTTCGACCGCTGGCAGCGCCAGATGCGCCCCGGCGGCCCCCGCCCGGGCTGGAGCGTCCAGGCGGTCTTCGACTGGGCCCAGCAGGGGCTCGAACGCGGCAGCACCCTCCACGTGCCGGCCGCCCGCTGTCTCACCGCCGTCGCGGGCCCCGAGGACCGGCCCGTGATCGTCGAGGCCGCCCGCAGCGGCCCCGACGGCGCCCGCTGCGCCGCCCTGCACTACCTGGCCGAGGCCAGGGACCCGGCCGTGCTCGACCTGATCGAGGCCGGAGCCGTCAGCGCCTCCCGCACCGTCGCCGACGCATCCGTCGCCGCCTTCGAGCGGATGTGCGGCGACGCGGCGGTGGACCGCGCCCGGAGCTGGGCCCGGCGGCCCGACGCGCTCGGCGCCTCCGCGGCCGGTGTGCTCGCCTGCCGGGGCGGCGCCCAGGACGCCCCCCTGGTCCTCGGCGCACTCCGCGAGGCCGTACGGGGCGACGGACCGGACGCACCAAGGCTGTGGACCCTCGTCGACGGCGCGGGACGGCTGGGCATCGGCTGCGCCGCTCCCGTACTGCGGCACGTCTACCGGGAGACGTCCTCCTCGCATCTGCGCGGCCGGGCGGCCCGTGCCCTGGCCGCCACCGACCCCTCCTTCGCCACCGGCTTCGCCGTCGAGTGCCTGTGGGACTGCGAGGAGACCACCCGCGAGGTCGCCGCACTCCACGCGGAGACCGGGGACATCAGGGTCGCCGAGCGACTCCGCCGCCTCGCCGCCGACCCGGCCGAGGAGGCCGAGGTGCAGACGGCGGTACGCAGCAGGATCGGGCCCGACACCCCGGCGGCCTGACCGAGCGGTACAGCGACGCGCGTCGGGGGGCGCGCGGCGTGTACGGGCGGGCGGCGCCACACCCCCCGGCTCAAACGCTCATGGGACGTTCCCCGGGCGGAAAGATCCAAGTCGGCCCGGTCACGCCCGGCGTGGCGACAACACGAACATGCGTGTCGTCATCGTCACCGAATCCTTCCCTCCCGATGTCAACGGCGTGGCCCACTGCACCCTGCAGACGGCCCGTCATCTCGTCGCCCGCGGCCACGAACCGCTCGTCATCGCCCCGGCCCCGGCCGGCACTACGACCGCGTCCCGCCGCGACCCCTGCGACGTCCCCGAGACCGATGCGCCCTGCCCCGTGGTGCGCGTCCCCTCCCTCCCGCTGCCCGGCTACCCCCAGGTCCGGATCGCACTCCCCGGCAGGCGGCTGACCGCCGCACTCACCGCCCACCGCGCCGAACTCGTCCATCTCGCCGGACCGTTCGTGCTCGGAGCACGGGGCATGGCAGCCGCCGCCCGGCTCGGGCTGCCGGCCGTGGCCGTCTACCAGACCGATCTGGCCGGCTACGCACGTACCTACCTCGGCACCGGCGAGAACGCCGCCTGGCGCCGGATGCGCGCCGTGCACAGCGCCGCCGACCGCACCCTCGCCCCGTCCACCGCCGCCCTGCGCGACCTCACCGGGCACGGCGTGCCCCGGGTGCGGCTCTGGCCACGAGGCGTCGACACCGCACGGTTCCGGCCCGCGCTGTGGGACGAGCCGCTGCGCCGCCGCCTCGCGCCCGGCGGCGAGACGATCGTCGGATACGTCGGGCGGCTCGCCCCCGAGAAGCACGTCGAACTCCTTGCCGCGGCCTGCGCGATGCCCGGCATCCGGGTCGTGGTCGTCGGGGACGGCCCCAGCGAGGCCTCGCTGCGGACCGCCCTGCCCGGCGCGGTCCTCCTCGGCCGCCGGACCGGCGACGACCTCGCCCGGGTCTTCGCCTCACTGGACGTGTTCGTGCACACCGGTCCGTACGAGACGTTCTGCCAGACGGTCCAGGAGGCCATGGCCTGCGCGCTGCCGGTGATCGCCCCGGCGGCGGGCGGACCGCTCGACCTCGTCGACCACGGGCGCACCGGGCTGCTCGTCCCCCCGCTCGACGCCCGCGCCGTGGCCGACGCCGTCGGCGCACTCGCGGCCGACCCCGCACGAGCCGCCGCCTACGGCGCCGCCGGCCGGGCCGCGGTGGCGGGCCGGAGCTGGCAGGCGGTCGGCGATCAACTCCTGGACCACTACGACGAGGTGCTCCGCGACCGTACGGCGGTGGCGGCATGAACGGCCGCGAAGAGCGGATGGTCATCGTCCGGCTGGCGAACTTCATCACCTCGTCGTCCGGCGGGCTGCGCACCGCCCTGCACGAACTCGGCCGCGGCTACCTCGCCGCCGGCCACGAACCCGTACTCGTCGTCCCCGGCAGCCGGCCGGGCGACGAGCGCACGGAACAGGGGCGGGTGATCACGCTCCCCGGACCGGTCGTGCCGGGCAGCGGCGGCTACCGCGTACTGGCCGGCCGGAACCGGCTCCGCCCCCTCCTGGAGACGCTGCGGCCCGACCGGCTGGAGGTCTCCGACCGGACCACGCTGCGCTGGACCGGCGAATGGGCGCGCCGCGCCAGGGTGCCCGCCGTGATGGTCTCCCACGAGACCGCCGACGGAGTGCTGCGCACCTGGGGCCTCCCGGCCGGCGCGGCCGGACGCGCCGCCGACCGCCTCAACGCCCGCAGCGCCCACGCCTACACCCGGATCGTCTGCACCACGCAATGGGCGGAACGGGAGTTCCTGCGCATCGGCGCCCGCAATGTGGTGCGGGCACCGCTCGGCGTGGACCTGCGGCGCTGCCGCCCGCAACGCCGCAGCACGGTGCTGCGCGCCGGACACCTGCACGGCCGGGACGTGCTGATCCTGCTGTGCTCGCGGCTCTCGGTCGAGAAGCGTCCGGGCCGGGCCCTGGAGACCGTCGCCGCGCTGCGGTGTCGGGGCGTGCGGGCGGCGCTGGTCGTCGCGGGCGACGGACCGCTGCGCGCGGGCCTGGAGGCCAGGGCGCGGGCACAGCGGCTGCCGGTCGAATTCCTGGGCCATGTGCGGGACCGGGAGACCCTGGCCGATCTGCAGGCGGCGGCCGACGTCTGCCTGGCGCCCGGTCCCGCCGAGACGTTCGGTCTGTCGGCCCTGGAGGCGCTGGCCTGCGGAACCCCGGTGGTGGCAAGCGCGAGCTCCGCGCTCCCGGAGGTGATCGGCTGCGCCGGAGCGGCCGCCGAGGACACCGGCGAGGCGTTCGCCGCCGCCGTGCGCGAGCTGCTCGACCGCCCGGCCGACGAGCGCCGCGCCACGGCGAGAGCACGCGCCGAACTCTTCGGCTGGGACCGCTCGGTGGCCGCATTCCTGGCCGCCCACGAGGTGCCGGACCGGGGCGTGATCCGCGAGGCGCGGGCATGACGGGCCTGGCG